>JBAZWR010000032.1:0-22684 GCA_041660325.1 Thermodesulfovibrionales bacterium
TGACAGGATATGGTCTAAAGTCAGAGAGAAAGCTCATCTTGATAAAGGTGTAAGGCTTTATGATGCCTCAAGACATTCAGTTGTAAGTACTCTTTGTAAAAATGGTACGAGTAGTTATAAGGCATCTAAATTAATTGGTGTTGGAACAAAAATGATTGAAGAGAGGTATGCTCATTCCATGGCAGAAGATTTGAGACCTGACCTTGAGAAACTTTCTTTACACCGTCAGCAGACTGTCATCGAGAGGGTTAAGGTCAATGAAATTTAATTTAAATTCAATAGGTTGCAGCAATATCATGCGGGTTCAAATCCCGCCTTCGGCACCAAATAAATCCTTCTATATCAAAGACTTACCAATTTATTATGTAAAATATAACTGTGAACAAACCGTGAACAAAAGCACTTTATCCTTCATTTTTTAAGGCTGAATTATTTATCTTATTCATGGTGTGATGTCCTTCATGGAGTCAACGCGCCAAAGAGTTGCCGTGGAGCACCACAGTTCACATAGAATGCAACGCCTTTCAAATTTTCCGGTCTCCGCTTTGCACTCCTGAAGTCTTCAATTCATTGATTATGTTTAGTACTGATGAGTACAAATAAAATACTTAGCAAATATTCTTGACGAAATGATCTGTAAAAGATAAGCACAACAAAAAAAGAAGCTATCGCTTGACATGAGCATAGAGGATATCTATAATCTTAATACAATTGATGTAATTATTATAATTATTGTTCGGTTTATAAGGAGGTGGTATTTGTGCGATATATCTTTATGGATAATTTCCGGGGATTCAAACGAGCAGTTGTACCAATTGGCAAAGCTACCTTTCTAGTAGGAGAAAACAGCACAGGCAAGTCTTCCTTGATGTCTTTGGTATCCTTGATGTCTACTTTTCAGTTCTTCATGGATCCTTGGTTGTCCCTTGGTGATACGGAAAATTTAGGTGGATTCAATGACATCGTATCTTTTACAAGTAAAGTAAGAAAAAAATTTACTATAGGAATGCTTATTACAAAAAAACAAAAAGAAGATCAGACTAAAAAAAGAGAACATTCTTTCGCACTCTTCACCTTCCTAAATGAGGAAGGAATGCCGAAGATTAGCCGTTATGTTCAATACTCTAATGACGAAATTCTCAAAATAGCTTTCTTTCCTAAAAATGTTAGTTTCAAAACCACTAAAAAAATGGCGCAGAATGATATGACCGAAGATAAGTTCATTGAGTTTGCTATGAAAGTGTTTGACGAAGATAGTAAAGACCGGACAGGGTTCAGATCTCTTCCGAAAGACATATTACCAGAAATGCCTATCGGGTATTATCTCGCTACAATACAATCTCTTGATGGGCAAAAGAAGAAAGAAAAGCTCCTTTCTCTAAGTGGCCTTTCATCGATGATCGGAATGACTTGGATCGCGCCTATTCGAACAAAATCTAAGAGAACATATGAAGCCTTTAAAACGGGGTTCACTCCAGAGGGTGATCATACACCATATGTAATTAGAAAAACTCTTGAATCTAAAGAAAAAGCGGAGGAATTTACTCGTCTGCTTCATACATTTGGACAATCAAGTGGCCTTTTTTCGAAGGTCGAAGTCCACTCTTTTGGTAAGGATCCATCGGCACCGTTTGAAGTCCGCATTGAAATCATAGGTGGGAAGCTCAATATTAGTAATGTGGGTTATGGAGTATCTCAAGTACTTCCTGTTGTCGTAGAGATGTTAACTCGTCCAAAAGGTCACTGGTTTTTAATTCAACAGCCTGAAATTCACCTCCATCCACGTGCTCAGGCAGCTCTTGGTGATCTCATTCACACACTTGTTAAGAAACAAGGACATAACTATATTATAGAGACTCACAGTGAATACTTAATTGATAGATTCCGCTTCAACCTTAAGAAAGCGGGCGGTCCAACGGGATGTCGTGTGATCTACTTTGAGCGCACCAAGTCTGGCAACGCAGCGCATATTTTGCCAATCGATATAACAGGAAAATATCCGAAAGACCAACCAAAAGAATTCAAGAGGTTCTTTATTGACGAAGAGATGAAACTGCTAGAGATTTAATCATGTGCATCGTAATTGATATTAACGCCCTACATCTCGTTTTCAAAACAGAAGATAACTCCGAGACTGAATTTGCTCCTGTGCGAACATGGATACGCAACGGTAAAGGCTCACTTGTCTATGGAGGTTCTAGGTATAAAAGAGAGCTGAAGAAAGCTTACCATTATTTAAGAATAGTAAGACAATTAAAGGATAAGCACGAAGCATACGAAATAGAAGAGACAGAAGTTGACAGACGAGAAGCAGAGATTATCAAAATGACCAAGCACGAGAATTGCAATGACCAGCATATCATTGCGATTCTCTCAGTGTCAAGGTGTTTACTTTGCTGCAGTTTAGACTCACGAGCGTATAACTTTATTACGGACCGACGGTTCTACGCAAAAGGTATGAAGAGGCCAAAAATCTACAGGTCATCGCGAAACAGGAACCTTCTGTGCGATAAGTTTATTGTTCCATTACGTCACGTTGTATAGGAGAAAAAATAGAGCTACCTCTCAGCAATCATATTCTGCAATATTTCAAACCGATATTTTCATTTTATTTAATGATTTAATTTCACTCAGTGTAGGTGAAAGACACCCTCTCAATAACTTCCTGAAATCAACGGCGTCGAAATCTGATATAATTGTGCTGAGTACAGGAGGAAATACGCTACTTCGAATCCCAAACGTTATGGAGGTAAGACATGAAGAAAATAATGTGTGCCCTATTGTCAATTGTTTCTCTTATATCCTCGGCGGCTTTATGTTATGCAGGAAATGAAGCCGACCAGGGCGATTACGTAAAAATTCTTGAAATACAACCTAACCCATCTGTTCTTTTGAAGGCTGGCAACAATATCCATTTCGAAGTGAAAATCGAGTACTATGTCAAAGAAGACTCAGCAACCGTAGGTCTTGTTATTCAAAAAGGCGAAAGTTCTGGCGGCATTGATCCCTATATCGGCAGTGTTATGGAAGTTCTCACTCATGGTAAAGGAGTCGTAACTTTAGATATTGATGTTAAAGTTCCTGACACTAAGGCCGTCCAAGTATTTACACCATTAACTGTTTCTGGCCAAACAGGAACTTCAACAGTGGATAGCAGATTTTATAAAGTAATTGAGTTAAGTGGTTTCGGTACGGCAAAAGATGAAGATTATCAGCGCCAAGTTAAGGAATACGATGCGCGAGCAAAAAGATTGGAAGAACAGCAGGCACAATATGATCAGCGGGCAAAGAAATCTGCGGAATTGCTGGAGTTGGATGAACAACTGGCAAGAAAAACTGCAGAACAGCAAGTACGCTTCGACAAATTACTCGAAAGATGGGAAAAACAAGCAGACAGATATGATGCAATCCTTAATAAATTGGAAAAGCAGTCAGATAGGTCGAATTAATGTTCTTCTATCGCACAAGTAGAAGCGACAGGCAATAGCCCCTGTCTTCTGCAAAGGCTGGTTGCCCCTGGGCCTCATTTAATTCGTTAAACAATTCTGCTGTAAATCATCGCTTTTCGTCTTCCCAGACTTTTGTTCCATTGTAGGTGGCATTAACAAAAATAAGGTGTTCCCTTCGGGACGAAAGATGCAAAATGACAAATTCGTATCACAGAGGCAAAACTACTTCCTGAAACAGAGGCTTCAAAAAATCTACTAAAAAGTGTATATTGGTAATAGTAATTTATGGTCGATAAATGAGATTAAGATTGCAAAAATTCTCTTTTCGTTTCGCAGAGCAGGTTTTAAATAGTAAGCGCGTGCTCAAAGAAGAGATAGAGTCCGTGCTAATGAGAATTGAAGAATGAAACGACATTTCGACGACGACAAGATTAATCAGGTCCTACATTTCTATAAGGCTGTAGGGTCCTTTTCAAAGTTTCTTTCCGAAAGATCCAAGAACCACAAGAATTGGTTGGCTTTGAGCGGTCAAGAGAATATAGCCCCCGACGCTTATCTTGCAGATCCGCACATTGCCAATTTTATGCGATGGCTTGATAAATACATTTTGACCTGTCGCTTTCTGGATATGAACCGATATTCTGTTGATTCTTTGGCTGATATCTACCAGCAGCTTAAGTCGCCAAAAGTAGTTGCGAGAGTTGACAATTTCACAAGACTTATTGCTCTCTTTAAATCTTTTATGGACTTTTTAGATAAAGATCTGTCGGACAAGCTTTCCCGTCTTGCGTGTACAGAGGCCATACGACTTGATGAGGCACTTGTGTGTTTCGAAAATTATTGCTTTTACGCCAGCGTTATTATGGCAGTATCGGCTGTCGAAAACCGAATAATCGAAATGATCAAACGTACAAATAAAAAGCTGTATGTCTCAACATTTAGCGATTTTACGCTTGGTCGACTTATTCAGGTGTTCGAACCAGATGAATATAAAGACAAGAAATATGCGAAAATCAAAGCCCTGATGCCTGATAAACACAGACCTCTGATAGCGCTGTTGAACCGTTATAGAGTTTTTAGTGCCCATCCTACTGAAGAAGAAATTACTGCACAACTTGCAGAGTCGGTATTACATCTTTCCTTCGCATTCATGCTTGACAAGGTAACGTGTCCATATACGGAAGAAGAACTAAAATGCACATAAACCTGAGAGAAATCTGGTCTTAAAAACACTATCGAGCCGCCTGGGCATAGCCTTTAGTGTTTTTTCAGGCGAGCATGTGTCCCAGATAGCTCATGCCAAGCGTTACTGATTTCAGCTAATAATTATCAACGTTTTTTCTCTATCTCCGCCGTTTGCTTGTAGGGTTCTCAGACCCAGGTGAAACTTACGTCCTCCTGCCTCTTTGATGAACGGGTAAAACCCATTCACCTATCTTTTATACCATTTTCAATCAGTAGGAGGTGTAATCGAGAATCATGACTTTTTGAAACTGCCTTCTAAGATGGATTTTTAGACAGGAGTTCAACTTTTTGTGCAATCATTTTTTTAAGGTGCCGATATTTCTTGGCCTGCTTGAGAAATTCAGGAGTGAAATATGGGTTATAAATTTTCCATTACCTCTTCGAGAGACAATAGTTTTACTCCGGAGCGAAGCTGTTGTTTTGCACGTTTAACAGACTGCATCAATTCTTTACTTGACATGATTTTCAGAGTTTCGCTGATTCTCTTCCAGTCATCAATGCTTAAGATAACAGATTTGGGTTTACCTTCCGGTGTTGTTATAAAATCAACCTTCGGTAATTCAAGGGTTTTTAGCATAATAACGTCTCCTTATAGATATCAATTTCTTCTAAGTCAACTTTATCACATACAGAATTTGACTGTCAAAAAGATACCCCTTCATTATCGCCTTGTCTATGAAATTCCCGATAAAATAAAAACGATTAAAGTAATACGCATGTGGACGCGCTACGATTAGAAAAAGGCCGACGAATCACTAACCCTGATGCAATATGTTTTGCATTAAATCTTTAACATTTCATGAGGGGCCATAATTTCAATGTAAACTGTGGCACAGAAAATTATTTAACGTTATTATATAAACGGTAAATACAAAAAAACATCAGAAAGGAGATATATTGTGTTAACACTCGAAGAATTAAAAAAAGACAGAGCGCTTATCGATTCCATTGCCTGGGACATGACACCGGAATTGGCTGTACGAATGTATTTGGAGTGGGGGAACATCTGGGCCAGTGGGGATGATAGAAGAGATGTGGTCCGGTCGAAAAAGGATTTTTCAGTCTATTTTATCGTTAACTGCTGGGACAAACCGTATTACATTTATCTCATCAAAATAAGCAATGAAGAAGCCGTAGATATGGCCAAATTCGAATTGCCGGAGAGATTTGAAAAGGCGGTATGTAATTTTAAAGGTGTATATGCCCCCGATGGCGAACTCAAGGATTGGTTGAGAAAAGAATTAAACGCTGAATGATAATATTGCCGGAGATGAACAGAAGCACTGGAAATCACTTGGTAAACTTGGATATCATCCGAAAAGGGATGTTTTCCAGAAAACCATCTAATAACATATACTGAATATTGTTATGAGAGGAGGAACGGTTGACAGTGATAAAGAAGCTTACCCATATCGATAAGCAGGGCAGGGCACGGATGGTGGATGTCACGGGAAAACCGGCAACAAAAAGAGTTGCCATTGCAAGGGGTTCCATCCGCATGAAGCCGGAAACCCTTAAGCTTATTACGGAGAACAAAGTTCCTAAAGGCGACGTGCTTTCTACGGCACGGATAGCCGGAATAATGGCGGCAAAAAAGACCTGTGAATTGATACCGATGTGCCATCCGCTGAACCTCACTTCAGTATCCGTAGACTTCACCCTTGACAGTCCAAAGAGCAAGATAGATATAGAGGCACAGGTAAAGATTGTCGGACGGACAGGGGTTGAGATGGAGGCATTGACTGCCGTGTCCGCTGCGGCTTTGACTATTTATGATATGTGCAAGGCAGTGGACAGGGAAATGGTCATCTCGGATATCATGCTTATGGAGAAGCGCGGCGGGAAAAGCGGAGTGTTCAAAAGGAAGTAAATTGTAATAGATATGATTTGATTTTACAATCATGTCAGATAAAGTATCAATTTAGAGTAGATATAATATTTATTGGCGGTGCTTATCGGTTTTAAAGATTGTGAAAAGGGTGAATAAACAAGGCTACTTGCAAACCGGACAGGTAACATGCCACGGAACGTCGGGGATTGGGGTACCCTGTCCGGGTAGCGGACAGGATGCCGAATTCAAGAAGGGCATACCATGGCCGTCACCTCGATTCAAGTTAAGAGACAAGACTGTTTTAGATAATCTGACAGGGTTGACATGGGCGCAAGATGCTAACCTTGCAGAGTTCCCCTTGACCTGGCAGGGGGCGTTGGATTATGTCTCTATTATGAATCGTGAGAAAGCCTTCGGCTATTTTGATTGGCATCTTCCAAACCGTCGTGAACTCCTCAGTCTCATGAGCTATCAGGCAAGAAAACCTGCCTTGCCGGAGTGCCATCCTTTTGGTAATGTTTTCCTTGGATGGTATTGGACGTCCACGACTGCTGCCATAAATACTGCTTATGCCTGGTATATACATTTAGAAGGTGCGCGTACATTTTACGGTGGTAAAGAACAGTTCTTTTTATTATGGCCATGCCGTGGTGAAGGATACAAAATTGTGCCCTCCACCGGACAGACACAGTGTTATGATGCAAGCGGACGTATTATCCCTTGCGTCGGCACCGGTCAAGACGGAGAGTTCCATTTTGGACGGGAATGGCCTGAGCCACGTTTCGACGTTGTTGACGATTTCGTTATTGATTATCTTTCAAGTTTATGCCGGCTAAAAAAGGCAGACCTTACAGGTGGCCCGGTGACATGGAACGACGCCTTTGATGCTGTAGCAACATTAAATCTTAATTCAAAAGGAAAGGTTTTGTGGCGGCTTCCCAATATAAATGAACTGGAATCATTAGTCGATTGCAGCATGCACAGCCCTGCATTGCCAAAAGGGCATCCGTTTAAAGATGTTCAGGAGGGATACTGGTCGTCGACAACAAGCATGTTCGAACCTGACTGGGCATGGGCTTTGTACCTTACTAAGGGAGCCATAGGTGTCGGACAGAAAAGGGGTGCTCATTTCTCCGTATGGGCGGTGTGCGATGCTCATGAGATTATAAGGTTTGAAAATGTCCGGGGTGAAGTTGGTTAATATGGCGGCTAACGGAGTATGAAGAAAAAGGTTGCAGAAGTCGTATTGGTTTCTCTATTTATTTTTGCAATTTCATTTTTACTTAATTTTGTTTGGGAGTCATTTCATTCCGCTTTTCTTTATGAGGGGATGGATTTTGCAGCAAAGAAATATGTTTTAATGGTCAGCTACGTTTCCGCCGTAGATGGTTCCCTCATTTTGGGGATATACCTGTTTGTATCTTTTTTATGGAGGGACATATTCTGGCTTCGTAAGATGAACGGAAAACACGGTTACTCTGCATTCATGGCAGGACTTGCAATAGCAGCGGTAATAGAGTATAGAAGAGTTTTTATAACGATGTCATGGAGGTACAATCAGCATATGCCAACTATATTTGGAATCGGGCTATCACCGCTGTTTCAACTAAGCATTACAGGGGTAACAACTTTTTGGTTAACGCGAAGAATATTTAAATGGAAAGAATAAAGTTCCGAGGGAGTTACATTTAACATTCAGGTAGTTTGCCCTAATAACGAGGCATATTGCCTGCGGATTTATCATGTGCTTCCTTAAATATCACGAAAAATAAATAAGTTGCATCGTAGCATCACTCTTGTTATTCTTAAAAAAAGATATGCAAAGGGAGAAATAACCAAGGAAGTATTCGAAAAAATAAGAGATGACCTTATAAGGGGCTGATGTTATATACTGGTATATTCACTAACGGTCAATACAGCAAAGCAAGAATAGGCCTTGTCGCTGCAATGTACTGCCTGTCATGTGTCGGATAACGGCACGCTTTACGCGCTTATCCGGCTTATGTTTTTGAACGGCTGAAGTATTAAGGGATTGCGATGAATAAAAATTACTTATTAGCTTCCGGTACATTACTTGACGATAAGTGGCTTATCATTGATCTTATAGGTATGGGCGGGATGGGAGAGGTTTATTCCGCCCGTCAATTAAGCCTTAATCGTGATGTAGCCATAAAGGTCATTTCGGACGAATTCCTCCAAACGCTTGCAGACGATGAAAGTGAAAAAGAAAAAATCTTGCAGCGGTTTCGGAGAGAAGTACAGACCATGTCTCAGGTCCGGCATCCGAATATCCTGCAGACTTTTGATTACGGACAAACCTCAATAACAAAGGAAGGGGTGGAAGTACATCTCGAATATATTGTTATGGAGTATGTGCCGGGAGCCACTTTAAAGTTTACCATGTCCGAAGAAGGTTTTGGGGCCAATGAACAACAGCTTAAGGTATGGCTTTCAAACTACTTTTTACCTGTCCTGGATGGAGTACAGGCGCTGCATAACTCAGGTATTGTACACAGGGATCTAAAACCCGACAATATACTTATGGACGGGGATATTCCCAAAATCTCCGATTTCGGGTTAGCCCGTTCCGGCAAATTGAAGCCCGTTACACAGTCCGTGGATATACAGGGGACTATGAAATACATGCCGTCAGAGCAGTTTCTTGATTTCAAACGGGCAGACCAACGGTCTGATATTTATTCTCTGGGAAAGATACTCTTCAAAGCTGTATCCGGGAACACAGCGAAGGAAACAGTCCCGTTCAAAGAGGTCGGTTTAGTCAACCCCTTGACACCCTTTCTTCAAAAGATGGATCAGATAATCCGTCTGGCTACCGCAGAAGATAAAGATAGGAGACTCCCATCAATAGAACAATTCCGAACATTGATCTTAGAGGCAATAAAAGAGAGCGGGGATGAAACGATCAAGCGTGCCGGCACGGAAGCGCAAACCCAACCCTCCCGTGTTATATCTAAACTGCCTCAATGGACCGGATTTGCTATTGGTTTAACCATATTATTGCTGTTTATTGTTATCGCAGTCCTCTGGTATGTAAAAGGGCAACCACTCAAAGAAAAAAAAGAAACGCACCTTCCCCAGCAACTCTCAGGAGAAAGAGGTCAAGCGACGGTTTCTGCAATCCCTCTGAAAGCTTTCCCCGGAATCATGATGAGCGAAGATGGCTTAATGATGGTCCTTATCAAAGCCACAAAACCTTTTTATGTGGACACAAGAGAGATAACGTTCCAGAATTACGCGGATTTTTTAAATGAGGTCAAGAAAGATGTGACTGTTGAAAAGGGTGTGGTCAAGTGGAACAACGAGATATGGCTGCTCATGGGAGAAGGCAAGGAACCTTATGAACAGATCATCTATGAACACGGCCGTTTCCATATCAGAGACTCCCGTTATGCCTTCCAGCCGGTTGTTCGCGTGACCTGGTACGGGGCGGCAGCTTATGCAAGTCACTTCAGAAAGCGTCTGCCTGCTGCGGAGGAATTGAGAGAGGCGCTTTTATATCTGAAAAAAAATATCGACTCATTTAAAAAAGAGAATGAAGAGCTGCAAATTAGGGTCGGCGAAATGAAAGAATGGACTATGAGTAAAGGGGACCGGCGCAATGCAGGGCTGGGGCTAAGGACCTCTCAGGAAAAATTCCCTTACCAAAGCAGTATCTTTTTCAAACAGCCTTCTCTTGAAAAAGCAGTTATCGAAGAACGTTTCCCCTGGGAAGGCTTCAAGGATGTTGGATTTCGCTGTATTCTTGATCCGCCTTTGGAGAAAAAATAGGTGGACAATTGAATAGCATCATCCATCAGGATATTAATCTGGGGAACGTTGACGATCACTATTTTTTCTGCTAACATTTGGCTAAATAATCTTCATCAGAAATATATGGAGGAGAGTCTTATGGCGAATGATCCAGTCTGCAATATGAATGTTGATGAGAAAAAGGCGGCAGCCACAAGCATATATAAAGGCACGACTTATTATTTCTGCGCAAAAGCCTGTAAAGAAAAATTTGATAAAGACCCTGAGAAATTTATATCAAAAGAGAAGAAGTAAATTCCCAACAACGGCGCACCCACCTTCGTGACAGGACATCGGTCAACTAGCTCTCTATTGAAAGGGAGCTTGTTTGTAATCTTATATTAGGGGGTATCGATGAATATTCGGAAGACATTGAGATGTTGTGTATTAAGTATCTTAAGTTTTTTAATCTGCCCGCTATATGTTTCAGGCGCTGAGCACCCGTTTGAACACAAACATCCGGTTCCGGGGGTGGGCAAAACCATCCATGTGGCATATGGAAATAACATCTTTGTTGTTGTGGGAGGCGATCCTGTCAACGCTGCGATATCCACTTCACCGGACGGAATAACATGGACGACGAGGTCGGCAGGTACCACTTCCCATCTCTGGGCCGTAACTTATGGAAACAACATCTTTGTTGCGGTTGGATCTGACGGCGTAATTCTTACATCACCGGATGGAGTTACATGGAGACAAAGGATTTCGGGGAGTACGTCTACATTCTACGGCGTAACATATGGTAACAATATTTTTGTTGCTGTTGGCTATGGCAAGATTCTTACATCACCGGATGGTGTAACGTGGACGTCAAGTTCATCAGGCAATCTCCACGGGGTAACCTATGGAAATAATATTTTTGTAGCCGCTGGGCGAGATGGAGCTATACTTACCTCTTCTGACGGCGTGACATGGACATTAAGGCCTTCCGGAACTTCTTCGGATCTGCATGGAGTGACCTATGGCAGCAATACTTTTGTTGCTGTAGGTTCTAATGGAACAATATTGACTTCAAAAGACGGCGAAGTATGGAAATTAACGATATACGAAAAAACCGTGTGGCGAGCTGTGACCTACGGCAACAATACATTTGTTGCCGTAGGGTCCGGAGACACGATCCTTACCTCATCGGATGGGGAGAAATGGATACCGAGATCATCCGGAATACCTTATGATCTTGTCGGAGTCGCTTATGGTGATAAGATATTTGTTGCAGTAGGCATACATAGTGTAATATTGACCTCTTCTGACGGTGTGACATGGACATTAAGGTCTTCTGAAATTACCGACTGGTGGGGCATAACCTATGGCAAGGATAAATTTATTGCCGTTGGAAGCCTGGGACTAATTCATACCTCGCCGGATGGACATTCATGGGAGACAAATTCTACGGGAAGAACTTTTGATCTCCTTGGAGTAACTTCCGGCGGAGACACTTTTGTGGCAGTGGGCAGAAACGGGTTAATCCTTACCTCCACAGATGGAACAAAATGGACACAAAGGTCATCGGGCACTACCTCTGACCTTGAAAGGATAATTTTCGGTAATAACCAGTTTGTGACAGTGGGCAGAAACAGCGTGGTCCTTTCTTCTTCAGACGGGGAAACATGGACATCCAGGCCATCGGGGACTACCTTTGATCTTAACGGAATAACTTTTGGCAACAATACTTTTGTGGCAGTGGGCAGAAACGGTACGATACTCCTTTCTCCGGACGGGATGACCTGGACGGCAAGATTAGCCGGAACGCCCTCTTATTTGGAAAAGGTGACCTTTGGAAATAGCATATTCGTTGCCGTCGGTAAGAACGGCAAAATACTGACTTCAACAGACGGAGTGACATGGACATCCAGGCCCTCTGGAACCCCTTCCGGTCTTCATGGGATAACATATGGTGACAATATCTTTGTTGCCGTCGGTCCTTCCGGAACAATAGTTACTTCTCCGGACGGGCTAACATGGACATCGAGGAAATCAGGGACTGTTTCCGAACTCCACGATATCACATACGGGCACAATACTTTTGTTGCTGTCGGCATTAACGGTGCGGTACTCCTTTCGAGAGACGGTATTGCATGGTCACCCGGGTCTTCCGGCGTACTTCCTTCCTATTTATTTTAGAAAGCGGGGAAAATGAAGAGACTGGTTTTTTCCTTATCAATTTTATTTGTACTCTCATTGGCCCTCAATGACCGGAGCGCAGCCGGAAATAAAAGCGCCGAAGTGAACATGAGTTATGTGGGCTCTGAAATCTGCGCCTCCTGTCACGCCGGCCTCTATGATGCCTTCGTGAAATCCGTCCATGGCAAAAAGATGATACCGGACAGCCCTGCAAATAAAAAGGAATGTGAATCATGCCATGGTCCGGGATCTGAGCATATTTTCAAACCGGGGAGAAAAGACAGGGGGATAGTTGTCTTCAATAGTCAAATCGCTGCAAAGGAGAGGTCCTCAAAATGCCTCGCTTGCCATGAAGAATCAAAGTCCCTGGCATTCTGGGATATGAGTAAACATAAGTCTTCAGATGTATCGTGCGACAACTGCCACTCTATTCATTACGGCACCGAAAAATATTTAAAGGCCGCTGAGCCTGACCTGTGCTTTAACTGTCACAAGGATATAAGGTCACAGTCGAATAAACAGTCGCATCACCCTTTAAAGGAAGGCGCAATAAAATGCTCTGATTGCCATAACCCCATGGGCGGGTTCGGCATGAAGATGGTTAAAGCGGATTCAGTAAACGAACTCTGTTACAAGTGCCATTCTGAAAAGAGAGGTCCCTTCATGTGGGAGCATCCCCCGGTTGCAGAGAAATGTCTGAACTGCCACGTCCCACACGGAAGTAACCATTCAAAACTTCTCACAGAGAAAGTGCCTTTCCTCTGCCAGAACTGTCACAACGAAATAGGACATCCGGGGACCATTTATACAAAATTAGAGACCTTTAAAGGCACTGCGTCTTCGGGCAAAAACAGAATGTTTGCGAAGGCCTGTTTAAATTGCCATTCAAACGTCCATGGCAGCAACGGCCCTTTGGCAAGGGGAAGCCATTGGTTGAGATAAATCATAAGCAACTGAGAGCCGGCATAATGCTGCTGGTAATGATTCTTTTCTCCCTGCCGGTATCTTATTCTTTTGCCTATGAGTACAGGATCGAACCCGATGTTGAACTTAGCGGCAAACTCGATGATATTGAAGGCAATGAAGCGAAGTTTAATGAGTACAGGGATATAAGAGACGGTCTCTACGGAAAAGTTCACCTGTTATATGATTCAAATTATTATTTTGATTTCAGAGCGTCGGATATCGGATATGACACACAGCATTACAAACTTGACGGCGGCAAATGGGGATCATTTAAGGTCTATCTGGATTATTTTGAGATTCCGCACAATTTCACTTTTGGTGCAAGGACCTTTTATTCAGGGACGGGCACAAACAATCTGACATATCCGGTCCACCCGCCGAACACTGATATAAGGACGTGGTCGACCTTCGACTATTCGGTTAAAAGAAAAAACTATGGGGGCGGCTTTGCCTTCGATATGATAAAGCCCTTCTTTATCGATGTAGCGGTTTCAAGAGAAGAAAAAAACGGCATTTATCCTATGGGGGCGGCGGGAACGACACCCGGAGGCATCGCGATAGAGCTGCCCGTGCCGGTAGATTACACTACAGATACTCTGAAAATAGAGGCGGGATATACTAAAAACCCGCTTTTTTTATCTCTCAGTTTATTCCTGAGTGAATTCGAAAATGACAACCACAAGCTGAACTTCCGCAACCCTGCGACTGCAAATACGGCTTCCACCACTGACGTTTTTACGCTCCCTCCGGACAATGATTATTATAAGCTTTCATTCAGGGGCGGAGTGAAATTGCCCTTAAACACCAAGTTTAATCTCAATCTTGCCACTTCCCGCGCTACATCGGAAGTGAGGCTCCTTGATTTTCTCGTGGATGATGTTTCCGGAGGCAGGGTCCCTCTTACGCTAAGTGATAAAACCTTCGACGGAAAGATAGATACTCAAAATTATAACTTTGTCCTGACTTCAAATCCTGTCAGCTTTCTCGACGGCAAGGTTTTTTATAAATATTACAAAAGGGAAAACAAGTCGGATGAGATAACTACAATTGCCGAAGAGGGAACTCTTACAAACAGTCTATTCGGCTATAAGAAAGATGACTACGGCGCTGAGTTCGGCTTCAGACTGCCTGCAAGCCTGAATCTCATCACCCGTTACAATCATGTCCGGACAGAGAGAAAGAGAGAAGATGTGCCCGTAAACAAGGACGATATTTATTCAGTCAATTTAAAATGGAGTGGGCTTGACTTTATGACTCTGAAGGTCGGATATGAAAAAATGCATAGGGGTGCAGAGTTCCATCCGCCTGATGTTGCGCCTGATGATCCTGAGTTCATTAATACATTCGTAAGACGTTTCGATGTCGCTGCGAAGGATAGTGACACATACAAGGCTTCTGTCGATATCTCTCCGGCAGAAAACCTTAATTTCAGCATTGGGTATAAGAATAGAAATACTGATTACAAGGATGTAAGCCTCGGACGGAGGGATGTTAAGGGTTACGAATTCGACATTGATGCAGACTATACCTTTGGAAAACTTGCGAAACTTAATGCTTACTATGATTACGAAAAGGTGCGGTATTCCCAGTTTCAACGCCGGCTTCCATTCAATGCCACGTCAGGCTTCTATCCGTCCACACCGCCGACACCTGCAGCTTTTAACTGGGGTGCAAAACAGAAGGACAGGAGCTATGAATATGGCATCGGAGCTGATATCTATGTAATACCCAAAAGACTGACATTGAAGCTGCAGCACGATTATATACGATCAAATGGAGACGTCGATTTCACTTATCATCTTGGCGATAACCCTTTGCCTCCGGGCCGCACACAAGACAATATCGACATTTCAAACTGGGATGATTATACGTTAAGGACCTATACCGTTAAGTCTACATACAATGTTACAAAAAAGCTTTCTCTTTCAGTAGCATATGTCTATGAAAAATTCACGTATAGCGATGCCCAGTTAGATGGCTATCAGCTTATGCCTGCGACAACCGGGTCAAACGGCGCCTTTTTGACGGGTGCATATAAAGATCAGTCTTATAGGGCAAATGTTGTATACGTGAGTATTGCATATCGCTTCTAACAACGATACATGGGGGCTGAGAAATGAAGATTGTCGATCCTGTCTGTGGTATGGCAATGGAGGAAAAAGATATTTTTGGAACTTCCCTGTATAAAGGGTCTCTTCTATCCGCCCCTAAAATCATTATAGTGGTCATTCCTATACTAAGGAAGCCTCCTCTAATGATTCGGGCAGTTTGCCGTGATAACGGGGCATATTGCCTATAGATTTATCGTGTGACTCCATAAATATCATAAAATATCAATAAGTTACATCTTGGTATCACTCTTGCTTTCTTCCAAGTAAAAATACAAAGCATTTAATTTGGAATCCTTGATGAAGGGAGATTTGTGCAACTTAACGTAAAGGCCTTTGCCTTAAGTACTGCGCTGATTTCAGGAACTTTGAGTCTCGTCCTTAATATCCTGTCTGTCCTAACCGGGTGGGCCAAGGAGTTCTTTGAACTTATCGCCCCCTTTCACCCCGGTTACAGTCACACTTTTTTGGGCGCATTGATCAGCACATTCTGGATGTTTGTTTATGGGTATATTATCGGAGCTGTCTTTGTGTTTATCTATAACTTCAGCGCAAGAGATTAAGGAGAGAAGGACATGGAATGGTTAAGAGAGAACTGGGTCTTTATATTAATTTTCATATTCTTCATAGCAATGCATCGCTTCGGCGGTGGGTGCATGGGCGGCCACGGCGGACACCGACATGGAGAAGAGGAAGAGCATAAAGAACATGAGGAAAATGGTTCCTCTGAAAAAAAGAAAGGAGGTCACGGATGCTGCTGAATATAAGAGTCGTCAGTTGGTCGTTAGGACTTTTTCTGTCATTTTCCTATATTCTCTGTGTTCTCTACGGGCTGGTTGTACCTGAAAGACTCCACGGCATGTCTCAATTTCTTGAGACGGCCCTCCCGGCTTTTAAATGGCTCTCCTTCGGCGGCTTCATCCTCGGACTCATAGAGAGCTTCCTTTATGGAGCGTACATCGGCATTGTTTTTGTGCCGATATACAATTACATAAGCAGAAAATGTAAGGTAAGTGAAACTTAAACCTACTGCATTAGTGCTCAGTCTCGGTATTTTATGAATAGGAATACTCATAGGCTGGTTTTACAATCAAATTGTGAAGGGGTAATCATGCGCGATGAAAAGAACCACCAGGGTTAACCCAGTTTGAAGTGTAAAAGATGAAAGAGCCGTTAAATATCATAGGTGCAGGCCCGGCGGGTTTAACAGCAGCCATTGTCCTTGCAAAGAACGGCTTTAAGGTGAGGGTCTATGAGATGTCTTCTGACGTGGGGCATCGGTTAAACGGCGATTTCCAGGGTCTCGAAAACTGGAGTTCCGAAAAGGATATTACAGAGTTGCTCAAAGATATAGGCATAGAGATGAATTTTCTCTGCGTTCCATATTATGAAGGAACCATTTATGCCCCTGAAATGAGACCGGCTGAAATAAAATCTGAACAGCCGATCTTTTATCTTGTCAAAAGAGGCAGCATGCCCGGGACGCTCGACACGGGATTAAAAGAACAGGCGCTGTCGTTAGGTATTGAAATCCTCTTTAACCACCGTCTTGATAAATTCGATGGGAGCGCTATTGTTGGAACAGGTCCGAAGGGAGCAGATGCCGTTGCTGTTGGTATAACGTTTACAACCGCCATGAAAGATCAGGCAATAGTCGTTCTTGATGACAATATTGCACCAAAGGGTTATGCATACCTGCTTGTAAATCAGGGCCATGGAACAATGGTAACGGTTCTTTATAGAGAGTACAGAAGAGAGAAAGAATACTTTGAGAGTCTGATGAGATTTTTCAAAGACCATATAGATATGGATATTAAAAACGAAAAGAAATTCGGATGCTATGGAAACTTCTTTATATGGGACACGCAGATACATCATAAAAAACTTTATGTGGGCGAATCAGCAGGTTTTCAGGATTGTCTTTGGGGCTTTGGGATGAGATATGCAATTTTATCAGGCTATCTGGCTGCAAAAAGTTTTATAGAGGGTTCCGATTATGATATGCTGTGGAAAAGAGGACTAAAACCAATGCTTGAGATGTCCCTTATTAATAGATATCTTTTCGAAAAAGGTGGGCACGCAGGCTATAGATATATGACAAAAAAGTTTGCTAAGGGCAATCCCTGTGATTTTCTCGGAAGGCATTACAATTATTCTTTTTTAAAATATTTATTGCTGCCTATTGCAAAAAGAAAGTATGAGAGCCGTGTAAAAGACCAAAATTGTAATCATGAAAACTGTACGTGTGTGTGGTGCAGGTGCGGAAAAGGCACCTGTCCATAAGGTAAAGGAGTAATCATGCATGGTGAAGGTATTTCTTATGCATACGGTTTCTGGAGCCTTGTCATAGTCAACGTCGGCCTGTTCGCTTTTTTTATCATAAGTTTTCTGGCTCCGGTCAAGAAAAGGGAATGGCGGTCTATGGGTGCAACCATCGCTTTTTTTGTTGCGCTATTCACGGAGATGTATGGCTTTCCGCTTACGATCTATATCCTCACAGGAATCCTGGGAAGCAAATATCCCGCGCTGAACCCATTCTCCCATGCGGGCGGTCATCTTTGGCTAACATTTCTCGGCGGCGGTGCTGTGATGATGACGGTTATCCATCTTATCAGCAACGGCATGGTCGTTATAGGATTTGCGATAATGTGGCAAGGATGGAAACTTATCCACGGCGCAAAAGGAGGGCTGGTTACAGAGGGCCCTTATGCCTATGTGAGGCATCCTCAGTACTCGGGCCTCTTCATCATTATGATAGGCATGTTGATTCAGTGGCCTACGATAATAACTGCTCTCATGTTTCCCGTACTCATTTTTGTATATTATCGCCTGTCCAAAAGGGAAGAAGGTGAGATGGTCAGACTCTTTGGAGATGAATACAAAAGATACATACAAAAAACTCCAATGTTTATCCCAAGACCGGGCAGCGGGCTCGATAGAGCGAGACAAAGTGGACTTTGAGAATAATGTTTGTCGAAGGAGGTGATCGCTTTAAGAGGGATAAAGATAGCGAATGAATCTATTTTGTTTAACTAAAGAAGGAGGTTTGTGATGAAAAAGGTATTTTTAACGGTTGTATTAGTCTCCGCGTTTACTTTTAATTATAGTTTTGCTCAGATGGGTGGTGGCATGATGGGCGGGCAAGAGGATACGAAGGGCCATATGCAGGAGATGAAGGCACAAAAGGGGATGATGACCCCGGAGAAGACGCAGGAACAAATGAAGGAAATGACGGATCAGATGTCGGAGATGATGCAGAAGATGGCGGGAAAGATGAAGGATATGAAGTCGGACGAAATGAAGGAGATGTCGAAGATGATGCAGGATATGTCCAAACAGATGCAGGACATGTCGATGGCGATGGGAAAAGGCTGGGGCAAAATACACGATATGGAAAAAATGAAGAAACAGATGATGCGCATACAGAAGAGAATGGATGAGATGGGAGGAAAATAGTAAAGACCAAAATAATATAGATGTTGAGGCCCTGCCATTTGATGAGGTAGGGCCTCAACATCTATTCAGAACGTAGAATCTCACGCTCATAATGGAGTTATGAAATGAATCTTTTCAGGACATTGAAAATTTACTTTCTTTTGATTTCAAGTTTTATCGTTTTTCTCCCGCATATATCAAGCGCGGTGCATCTCCATAGCTGGGAAGAGCGATTTCCTATGCCGTCAGGAAAAATGATTCACGCAACTTACGGTAATAAGACCTTTGTGTTAGTGGGCGGTTATTTCCACACTTCGACGATACTTACCTCTCCTGACGGCGTGAGCTGGACGTGGATATCTCCGGGAACTGAGTCCCATCTCCGTGGCGCAGCCTTCGGCAATAATATTTTTGTAATCGTCGGTTCTGAGGGCATAATACTCACATCGCCTGATGCCGTCAACTGGACGCCGGTATCTTCAGGAACCAATTCTGATATGGACGCGGTAACTTTCGGTAATAACATGTTTGTTGCCGTGGGCGGTAGTGGCACGGTTCTTACTTCATCCGACGGAATAAACTGGACAAAAAGGTCATCCGGGACAACTGCTCATCTTCACGGAGTGACACACGGCAACGGCTCTTTCGTAATGGTCGGAGGCAACGGGGGAATATTCTCGTCAGCTGACGGAATAAAGTGGACTTTCAGGCCGTCGGAAACAATGGCTCCTCTCCACGGAGTTGCATACGGCAAAGATCTCTTTATTGTGGTGGGAGGAAATGGCGCAATACTCTCTTCTCAGGATGGAGTTTCGTGGACAGTTAAGACATACAAAATTTCCGAGTGGTGGGGAATAGCATACGGCAACGAGAACTTTGTGGCCGTCGGATATGGGGGCGACATTCTCGTCTCACCGGACGGTATAAACTGGACGGCGAAATCCTCAGGAGTTCCCTATGACCTTGTAAGTGTCGCTTATGGGAACAATACATTTGTTGCAGTAGGACTTTACAGCACCATCCTTACATCAAAGGACGGATTATCATGGGTTTTACGGGCGTCGGAGATTACCGATTGGGGCAGGATTACTTTTGGCAACGGCATCTTCGTCGCAGCTGTCGGTTTGGGCTCGATATATACATCTCAGGATGGTCATGTATGGACGCCAAAGATAACCGGGATAGGTTATGACCTCCATGGAATAGCTTACTGCGGGGACACTTTTGCGGCAGTCGGCAGAAACGGTGCGGTACTCACTTCGTCTGGTGGTCACTCCTGGACATCGAGACTGTCCGGAGTTCCTTCAAGCCTTGAATCCGTCACTTATGCGAACAATATATTTGCTGCGGCAGGTTCCGGCGGCATGATAATTACATCCCCGGATGGCATAACCTGGACTGCAAGAGTATCAGTCACGTCAGCTGATATACACGGGATAGTCTATGGAAACAACTTGTTTGTTGCCGTAGGTTCCGGCGGAACTATCCTTACTTCACCGGACGGTATATCGTGGACCCAACGGTTATCGGGCACAACCGCTTATCTTGGTGAAGCGGCATACGGAGCGAACACCTTTGTTGCGATAGGGCACAGCGGCGTGATTCTTACCTCTGCGGATGGAGTAGTATGGACATCCAGGTCATCCGGTACTTCAGCCTATTTGCATGGCATAACTTTCGGAAACAACACCTTTGCAGTCGTAGGATTTAATGGCGCCATCCTGACCTCTCCGGATGGAAATGTATGGACAATGCGCAAATCCGGAACCGCTTCAGACCTCCACGGTGTGGCTTACGGCAACAACATCTTTGTCGCCGTAGGGTACAGCGGCACAATTCTCAGATCAAAGGATGGTGTATTGTGGGAATCAATGGGTTCCGGAATCCCTTCATATCTCAGATGATTGTAGAATTATGAGTTATACAATGTTGAAATGTTTTTATCCGAATTAAGACAGGACCCCGCAACTTATGCTTGGGTCATAATTATAAAAGAGAAAGCAAAGCGGTCCGAGGAAACTGCCGCATTTATGAGACAGTTCAAACTATGAAAAAAGACCCTGTCTGCAATATGGATGTGAAGGAAAATGAGGCAATTACTTTTGAATGCGATGGAATAACCTATTACTTCTGTTCAGAAGATTGCAAAGAAAAATTTATCCGGGAGCGGACGTGTAAGCTTTTAAAGAAAGAGTATGATCTGATTGTCATCGGCGGTGGACCTGCAGGACTTACCGCTGCAGTTTATGCAGCGACACTCAAAATGAATGCTTTTCTCATAGCGAAAGACATTGGCGGTCAGGCAATAGACAGCACAAAAATCGAGAACTATATGGGCTTTGATTTCATAACCGGACCCGAACTTGCAGAGAAATTCCAGTATCAGTTGATTCATTCCCATCACATTGATCATTTGATAAGCGAAGTAGAAAAGATCGAGCCTGTTGAAGGCGGATTTAACGTTGTCACATCTGAAATCAATAATTATCTTGCAAAAACACTGATCATCGCGACAGGCATGACAAGGAAGAGATTGAATGTGCCGGGAGAGATTGAATTCCAGAGGAAAGGATTATTTTACGGAAACATCCAGGATATCTCTTTCGTTCACGTAGAAGATGTGGCAGTAGTCGGCGGCGGGAATTCGGCATTGCAGGTTGTTGAAAACTTACATTCCGTTGCAAAGAGCATATATCTCATCTCTGATTCCGAGCTGACTGCAGACGCTGCGATAATTGAACGGGTCAGGCAGTTTAATAATCTGACAATATACGAGGGTTATAAGGTTGTTGAATTTTCCGGTGATAAAACCCTCTCGGGAATAACAATCAGAAAAAAGGCCGAGGAAGAAAAGCTAAATATACCTGTAAAAGGAGGCTTCATAGCAATAGGGCTTCGCCCTAATTCATCACTCGTATCCGAGTATGTTAAACTGAATGAATCGGGAGAAATAGTTATAAATCATGACTGTTCAACCAGCTATCCCGGCATTTATGCGGCAGGCGACGTAACAAATGCCTTTGGCAAAAGGATTATTATTGCATCCGGAGAAGGGGCGAAGGCTGCCCTCGCGGCAAGACAGTATATATTGAATCTCGGAAAGAAAAAAAACTAAAGCCCGTACAGGAGGAAGCGATGAATGTTGTAGATCCTGTTTGCAAGATGACGATAGAGGATAAAGATACTGTAGCCACGTCTTCATATAAAGGCACTACCTATTATTTTTGCTCTCAAACCTGCAAAAAAGATTTTGATAAAGATCCGGAATCATACTTAAAAGGCACAGGTATTGCAGACCAAGCGGTAACTAAGGGAGAAATGGCCAAAGACCCGATATGTGGAATGGTCGTCCCGAAAGGCCGCTCGATAAAAAGGGTTGTTGGAGGAAGGGAATATTACTTCTGCAGTGAAACTTGTGTAAGGACATTTGAAGCTCCCGAAGCGGAACTGAAAGACATGAAGAGGCGGGTAACCATCGCTCTTACAGGAGTGCTCGCCCTGGCTGTTTTCAGGGCAGCTTTATTCCTCGGTCTCGCAGCAGGAGCGACTGTTCTTACGTGGGTCCCTTTTTCGTTTCTTCCATGGTTTAATGCCGGGGTATGGCTCTTTATCATCACAACACCGATTATGATTTTTGGTGGTAAGGGATTTTTCATCGGCGCTTACCAAGCTGTTAAGCAACGTGTAGCCAATATGGACCTCCTTATAGCGCTTGGCAC
>JBAZWR010000033.1:0-22494 GCA_041660325.1 Thermodesulfovibrionales bacterium
TCCGAAGGGGCCGATATTATCGAGGATCTGGAAGAATTCACCATAGAAGCGAAATATCAGGATAAATGGGTGAAGACCTGGGATACCGGGATTACAAAGAAAATGCCTGATGAAATAAAGATCAGTTTATCGGTAATGATTAAGGGGAGAAAGGTGACGCTCTCGGATATGGCAAGGCCGATGTATAACAAAAGTGTGTAACCCTCTACCCCGGCTGAAGAGGGCAAGGGTGATGGGGGTTTCTAATGACCAGCAGGGGGTTGCTCTTGTTGTGGTCCTCCTCGCCCTTGTATTGCTCACCGCCATGGTGGTTGAATTCTCTTACGGCGTTTACACCGGCACGAATGATCTTTACAACTGGCGCGACGCCCAGCGGTTATCGGTAATGGCGAAATCGGGCGTAAATGTATCGGCGAACTTATTATCAAACAAGGATATGGTTTCCCAATATACCGAATCTATAGAGATGCCTATAGAGAACCCCTTTGAGGATTTTAATGGTATTATTACGGTAAGAATAGAGGATGAAGACGCCAAATTCAATCTGAATGCTATAATTCCTGTTAATTTGGATAAAAACGATCCGAACAATCCTTACAATTGTTTTATAAGGCTTCTCAAAGCCCTTTCACTGGATGTAAAGATCGCGGACTGTTTAGTGGATTGGCTCCATAAGAAAAGGGAGTCAATCCTGTCTGATTCGGAAGTTGCCGCGAAAAACTCCGCGCTGGATAGTGTGGATGAACTTTTATTAATTAATGGAATAAGCGGAAAAGATTATGAAAAATTATTGCCATATATCACTGTAAGCACAAAGAGAGATAACCTCATTGTGAATGTTAACAGGGCTGAAGCCCCGGTTTTGATGAGTTTGGCGGATGGAATATCCGAAGAGAAGGCAAAAAATGTGATACAACGCAGAAAAGGCGCACCTTTTACGGGTAAAGATATACAAGAGTTTCAAACTATTACAAGTACAAGTCTGGGGTTGGACCGGATACGCTTTGATGGAGCGGTTTTTTGCATAAAATCTTCAGCTTCCTCCGGCGGCGTTAAGAGGGTGATCGAGACGGTTTTGGATACGACAACAAATACGAATACGGTCCAGTACTGGAAGGAATATTAATGGCCAAGGCGCTTTTTATTGATATAACGGATAAGGAATTAAACACCTATATCTTCGACGTCGGGCAGGGGCGGTATGAACTGAAGGAAAACAGGAAATATCCTCCGGCTGAAAAATATGATTTCCCTGCCGAAGCAATAGCCGGCGGCTTTGATAACGTTTACCTGAGCCTGCCGGCCGGCCTGCTGAATTTCAGGGTGCTTGATACCCCGTTTTCGGACAGGGATAGAATAAGAGAAGTGCTTCCCTTTGAACTCGACGGTATCATACTCGGCGGAACAGACAAGGCGCTCTTTGACGACATAATCGTCGGCAGAACGGAGAGTAAACATCAGGCGCTTGCAGTCTACATAGAAAAAAGCGTTGTCAGGAACATGCTTGCAAAACTGAATTCCTGCGGGGCCGACCCGGTATTCATTACATCACTTGAAGTTGGGAAAATCGTGAAGGACTTCTCTCCCGAAAAGCTGCTGTCTCCTTTAGACCTGGATGACAATGAAAGGATAGCGCTTGCACGGGAAGAGATGCATTCTCCTACTATAAATTTAAGGAGAGAGGAATTTGCCTATACGCGGGATATCGAAAAGACAAAGAGATATTTTAAGACAACGGCGTTCCTTGTGACGCTCATCGCCTTTGTCGTTTCCGCAGGTTTGCTATTTCAGATTATGACGACAAAAAATGAGATCGCGGCATTGAAAAATGATATGCGCAAGAAATATCAGGAGTTGTTCCCGCAGGAAAAGAATATTATGAACGAGGTCTATCAGCTTAAAGCTCATATGAAAGAATTGAGCGGCAAGGAAGAAATCTTCATCGGCGTCAGTCCTCTCGACGTCCTGTGGAAACTGTCGCAAATCGGCAAAACGTCCGCCGTTTTTTATGAGACTTCGGCAGACAAAGGCAATCTAACCCTGAAAGGCGAAGCGGGTTCTCTGAGCGACGTCCAGAAGGTGAAGGATGAACTGGGGAAGTTCTTTGACGATGTGAATATCTCCGATTCAAAAACCTCCATACAGGGCAAAATGCTTTTCACGATTACGGCAAAGGAGAAGAGGGCTTGAGAGAATTATTTAGGAATAAGAGCTTAATCTATGCTATGTCCGGACTTATGGTCTTTTTTGTTCTTGCCGGTATCGGGATACAAACCCTTGCTTCATCAAAAAAAGAACTTAAGCTTCTGCAAGAAAGGCGGAAAGAGCTGCTGCTGCTGAAGGATGACTACATGTCGCTGAAACAGAAGGTCGATCTTGTCGAGGCAAAGAAGAGCATGATGAACGTGCCGGGGGTTGTCCAGGCAATCGATGAGATTTTTCAGCCCATGGGGTTGAAAAATAAACTAAAGACGGTTAGGGCCGCAGGGAAAAAGGAGATCCGGGACGGTTTTGAAGAAGAGGCGGAAATTACAGTCGAGAAAGTCGGCATGAATGAAATGCTGAATATCTTTTATAAAATAGAAACCGCACCCATGATCCTGACTATAAAAAAGGCTTCCATAAAAAAATCTTTTGAGAACCCTGAACTGCTCAACGTCAATATCGTCCTTTCATTTCTGAAAACGAAGTGAGAAAAAAGCTTCCGGTCATTATCCTCGCTGCTATCCCCGTTCTTTTCTGGATGATGTGGATTGTCTTTCCTGAGACTGCCATACAAACTATCATTGAAGATTCCGTTGCCGGCAGTCAGTTTGTGATAGAGGTGCAGGGACTGAAGAAAGGGTTGTTCTATACCATAGAGATAGACGCCCTGGTATTGAAAGGCAGTCTGGGGGAATTGATTTCCGTCAAAGATATCCGCAGTTATATAAACCCTCTATTTATCCCGTTGTTCCAACTGCGTTTGACCGGCAACGGCGCTATAGGCGATGGAAATATTATGGGTAATTTGACCCTTTCAAGGGGTAAAATAAAAGGAGCTCTGAATTTTCAGAAGGTCGGTTTCGGCGATTTGCATTTTTTAAAATTGACCGGAATAAAGGGCAGCGGAACGCTTTCCGGAAGCTTTACAATCAGTGAAAGCGCCGGACATGCAGAGTTTGTTTCTAAGGATGCGGTTTTTGAAGAAACGGAATTTTCAGGGGTCAAGGCGCCTCTGAATATTTTTCATATGGTAACGGGTTCTCTTGATTTGCGAGGAAGCGTTATTGAAGTCGTATCTTTAGCCTTTCAGGGCGAAGACATCTATGCGAGGCTGAAAGGAGATATCAGGGAAAATGTGATGGATATCTCTATGGAATTGATGCCGGGGAAATCCTATATTGAAAACCCGTTTGTGCTTGCAGGGCTTGAGGTCTATAAAATTTCTCCCGGATATTATATTATTCCTATAAAGGGCAATCTTTTTCCGTGAGGAGGAAATATGTCTAAATATATATTAACGCTATTTTTAGCGCTGAGTCTTATTTCATGCGGTTCGGAAAGCCGGCAGAATATATCGGGACAATCCACGGATATTCATTCAAGTGCAAGCACTCTTATAGATGCGCCGGCGACGAAAAATATGCCGGCAAGGTATGTGCCGGGAGAAGTCCTGGTGAAATTCAAATCAGGGACGTCAATAGTTGTCATGAATAAACTTCACGGCGCCCTGGGAGCGGCTAAAATAAAAGACATAAGGCATCTGGGGATACATCGGATGAAGCTTCCGGAAGATGTGAGAGTGGAGGAAGCGGTGCAGGTTTACAGGAACGACCCGAATGTCGAATTTGCAGAACCGAATTATATTGTTAAGACTTCCGCCATACCGAATGATCCGGGATATAGCCTGCAATGGGGACTCAATAATACGGGCCAGACAGGCGGAATAGCCGGTGCGGATATTCATGCCCAAAGCGCCTGGGACGTCACAAAAGGCTCAAATAATATAATCATTGCAGTCGTCGATACGGGTGTTGCCTATGACCATCCGGATCTATCCGGAAATATATGGGTGAACACCGCGGAATTGAACGGTTCCCCCGGGGTTGATGACGACCAAAACGGTTATATAGATGATGTATATGGCTGGGACTTTATCAATAATAACGGCAATCCGGTTGATTATGATCAGCACGGCACTCATGTGTCCGGTATTATTGCCGCAAAGGGTAACAACGGGACCGGTATCAGCGGAGTTATGTGGTCGGCCAGGATAATGCCTCTCAGGTTTTTAGGCGTAACCGGAACAGGCGATGTCGCAAAAGCAGCCGAGTCAATAGAGTATGCCGCGGACAATGGCGCACGTATCATCAACGCAAGCTGGGGAGGGAATGATTATTCCAATACTCTCTATAATGCCATTGATTATGCCAGGCAGAAGAATGTGCTTGTAGTCGCTGCCGCGGGGAATGAAACAATGAACAATGATATAGATGCTTTCTATCCGGCAAGTTTTAGTCTGCCTAATATTATCTCGGTGGCTGCAACAGATCAGAACGACGGTATTGCCGAATTTTCCAACTTCGGCGCGACTTCGGTTGATTTAGGCGCTCCCGGCGTGTCTATCTACAGCTCGGTCCCCGTATTTTCATACGGCGATTCCGTAACCATTTACAGCGAAAATTTTAACGGCAATTCCGGTGAGTTGCCGCTTTTGGGGTGGTCAAAAGGGGGAGTGCATACGACATGGGCTATCACTGCAGGCACAGGTTCCGGCGGAACAAACTGTCTTGAAGACAGCCCCGGAGGAAACTATGTTCCCGGCACTAATTCCTGGACGGGATATATGACGTCGATTCCATCGGTCAAAAACAACCGTTACAGGCTCTCTTTTAAATGGAAGGGGAATATTGACCATAATACCAATGATTTTTTCTATATCAACTATTCGCAGGATGGGAAGAACTGGGATTGGGTTGATTACAGAGACGGGTTTTATGCAAATTTTGTCTCAGACTATACGGATGAGATTACCTCTGCAGCCGATATGCTCGACAGCTTTTATTTTGGTTTCGGATTAAAATCCGATTTAACCGTAAACTATGACGGAGTCTATATTGACGATGTGGTTTTAAGCAGGCAGCCGATCGTTATCGGCAGCTATACCTATGAATCAGCTGGATGGAGCGGCACTTCCATGGCAGCCCCTTTTGTTTCGGGAGTTGCCGGGTTGATCTGGTCTGTGAATCCTTCTCTCGGTTATGCTCAGGTGAAAGATATTATTTTAAGCAGCGTAGATAAAAAACCGTCGCTTTCAGGAAAAACAAGCACAGGGGGAAGAGTAAATGCCTCTGCCGCCGTAAACCTGACTATGCTTTCAACTCCCTCAAATCTTTCCGCTTCCGCAATATCAAAAAGCCGGATAGACCTATCATGGCAGGACAATTCTTCAAATGAAACAGGGTTCAAAATAGAGAGAAAAAAAGCGTCCGATGCCTCGTACATAATCATCGCTGAAGTTGGCTCAAATGTTACCTCCTATTCCGATACGGGACTCTCTGCGGGAACTAAATACTCCTACCGCATCAAGGCATATAACTCTTCAGGCGAATCCTCCTATTCCAATGAAGCAAGCGCTACAACGAAGCAAGCTTCGTCAGGCGGCGGCGGTGGTGGTTGCTCTATCGGAGGCGCACAAAATTATCAAACGGCAATGGCGGATACGATGGTTTTATTGCTGCCGTTGATGGTTATATTGTTTGTGAGGAGATATTCCGGATAAGCCGGTTCATTGATTATTTGTAAATTTTTCTGATTGAACCGAGGATAGAGTATTTGCGCTTTCTCCTCGGCGAATCCGCCTGAGGCGGACATTCTCGGTCGTTCCTCGCTGTGAGGATTTTGCCGCTCTATTTTCAAATACTGTATTTGACTATCGGCAAAAAAAACCGCTCAAATACTCTATCCTCAGTTGCTGGTGCCAATTTTATGAATAATCCGGGTTATCCGTGTTGTGCCAGATACGCCAGATTTGCCAATAAATGGAATATGGTCCCGGGCAGTATATTGTTGGTCTTCATATAAAGCCATCCCATTACCAGCGACGGGAAAAAACTGAGCAGAGCAGTCCACTCATTATAGAAGATTGCCTTTGGCAAATGGGCAAGGGCGAATAAGAGACTGACAAATAAAACCCCCTTGTGCTTCCTGCCCATTGAGTCCTGCAGGAATCCCCTGAAAAAAAATTCCTCCGGAAAAGAGACGCTCAATAACTGAAAAATAACGGCGGGGACCGTAATTGATGCCGGATTCCCTCCAAAGAAAAGATAATACGGCAGAAGTATAAGGAATGACGCCACAAGTCCGATCGAGAGGTCTTTTCCGGAGAAATTCAGTTTGACCCTGTATCCTGCAATTATCGGGAATATCAGCATCAGCAAAGGTAATGCGCTGTAATAGATATGATTCGAGGGTTTTATGGCATGTATGACAAAAGATAAGATGAGGATTATGAGGTAACCGGATATAATTTTTATTTTCATGAAATGTTACCGATTAATACAAAAAATGCAATTAAACCGTTAGAGAAACTACGGATGTCTGAAATAAATTTATTTTTCGATACAATAGTGTACTTATATAGATGTATTACCAAAATATTTTTATGCATTTACCATGAACTATCTTTTTAAAATAAAAATCATCGAGTTAAATAAATTTATTTCAGACATCCGTAGTTTCTATGGTATACTTTCATTTAATATTTTAGCACTATGACGACTTTAAGATATATAACCGCAGGCGAGTCTCACGGGAAAGCTCTTTCAGGTATTCTTGAAGGAATTCCTTCCGGGCTTTTACTTTCATCAGAGGACATCGACGGGGACCTGAAAAGAAGGCAGGGAGGATACGGCCGCGGCGGGAGGATGAAGATAGAGTCCGACCATGCCGAAATTATCTCAGGCGTCAGATGGGGTAAAACGATAGGTTCTCCTGTAACGGTCCTGGTTGAAAACAGGGACTTCAAAAACTGGTCGGAAGGCATGTCCTCTGACCCCGTATTTGAGGGCTCTATCCCTCCGGTGAAAAAACCCCGTCCGGGGCACGCCGACCTGACCGGCGCTATAAAATACGACCATCATGATGTAAGGAATATCCTCGAACGTTCAAGCGCAAGAGAGACTGCAATGCGGGTGGCGCTTGGAGCAATCGCAAAAAAATTCCTGTCGGTATTCAATATCAACATAGGCAGCTTTGTTGTACGGATAGGCAAAGTCGAAATGCAAGATACGGGATACGGGATACAAGATGCAAAAAACCTGTTATCTTTCTTTGAAAAAGCCGAGCGCTCTCCTGTCAGATGCCCGGATGCTGCGGCGTCAAAAAGAATGGTTGGGATTATAAACAAAGCTATTAAAGAAGGCAATTCATTGGGCGGGATTTTCGAGGTCTTTGTTATCGGCGCGCCCGTAGGTCTTGGCAGTCACATTCAATGGGACAGAAAACTTGACGGCCGGCTTGCCCGGGCATTAATGAGCATCCAGGCGATTAAGGGAGTTGAGATCGGGCTTGGTTTTGAAATGGGCAAGAGGTTAGGATCAGAAGTGATGGATGAGATTTTATATAATCAGGGGTCAGGAATTTTTTACAGAAAGACTAACAACGCGGGCGGGATTGAAGGCGGGATGACAAACGGGATGCCGATAATTCTGAAGGCTGCAATGAAACCGATCCCCACTTTAAGAAAACCGTTGCGCTCCGTTGATATTGTCACAAAAGGACCGATTAAGGCGGCTTATGAACGGTCCGATATCTGCGCCGTGCCGGCCGCTGCAGTAGTCGGCGAAGCGATGTCAGCCCTGACTATAGCGGACGCCTTCCTCGAAAAATTCGGCGGCGACAGCATGATTGAAACACGGCGCAATTACGATTCGTATATGGAGCATGTAAAAAAGTTTTAACCTGTTTTTCGGTCTTTCCTGATATTTAATTCAGAGGAGTAAATTTGCAGAAGACCATTCTTCTTGTAGAAGACGATGCGATTGTCAGAGACGTTATGAAAAGTGCTTTTGAAAGAGACTATATTGTATTAGAGGCATCGGGATGTTCAGAGGCTGCAGTACTATTAAAAAATCATGTTGATATAGCCCTAATTGATTATATGCTTCAGGATGGCAATGGCTGTGATTTATTAAGGACTGCCAGAGAAATTAAGCCGGAACTTCCGATTATTATCATGACTGCATATAGATCGGAAGACATAGCCATTAAGGCATTAAGGGCAGGTGCAACAGATTACGTTAAGAAACCGGTAATTTTAGCTCACTTGAGGAAGAAAGTATCGGATATACTTGAGGGTAAAGGATCAGAGACATCGGATAATACTCTTGCAAACAGGGAAGAGTTCATCCTTGACGGTATCGCAGCATTTATCGAGGAGAATTATTCGGATGATCTGACACGTGACAAACTTTCGGAAAAAGCGTGTATGAATAAATATAGACTCAGTAAGGCATTCAATGAGAGATTCGGACAGAACATAAAATCCTATATTAACAACAACAGAGTGAAGAAGGCGGCAGAATTACTTCAAAATCATGATTTGGGCATTGGTGACATTGCTGAAACCGTGGGCTTTGGATGCACGGAACATTTCATAAGGATATTTAAGGATGTATATGGAGTATCGCCCAGGGAATATCGGTTGCGTCGGAATAATATATCCAAGTCGTATGATAATCTTTGGGACCCGGAATAATCATTATCCAAAAAAACCGCCCCTTTAACAGTTGTCAATCCCTTTAGTCAGCATCTGCTTACACAACAAGTTTTTTTAATAAAGTCACAAAATATCAATAAAAAACCACAAAATGTCAGGATTTTTTATGTGGATTGTGATAAAGTCACAAAATTAAGAAATAGTAAACAAGACGGACAAACAAGAAAACCATCGAAAGGGTAAAGTCCGGGAGACCGGGCGGCACAAAGCCACCTGTCCGGCATAAGCTGGATAGAGGGGTTGTCGAAGTGGTAAAGCTTTGAAACCCACCTTTTCGTAGGTGGGTTCTTAATTTGGGGAAATCCTTGCAGGAGAGGAGATTTCATTGAGTAAGTGCCAAGAGGTTATGCGGATTTGAAAACATCAGGGAAACATAATATCGGCATCTCAATCCTTCCGCCAAAGATGGGTCTGATATATTTGCTGCTTTCTCTTTTCCTCATAGCATCAGTTGCAATTGCCGATGATATCAATTATTCATACGATGATGCCGGCCATCTGATCAGAATAGAAAAGGGGGCGGAGAGAATTCTCTATCAGTACGACGAGGCAGGTAATCTCATTTCCGTCACGAAAGAGATCGGCACTTCTCAGTCTCTGCCGCCGGTTCTTCAGGGAATAGAGCCGGACATCTTCCTTATCGGCAATACCTATAACATTGCCATCACAGGGCAAAATCTCCTTACAACGAGCGATATCACATCCGGCAATCCCTACCTCACAATCAGAAACATTATCGCAACTGATACAAAAATATTTGCGACTATTTCAATCACGAACGGAGCATCGCCTGGCGCTGCAAATATAACGGTCACTACATCCTACGGCTCGGCAAGCATGTCCATAAACATTTATAAGCTCATCATTGAGCCGAAAACTATTTCTTTGATGACCGGACAGACGACATCCCTATCAGCCAGTCTCACACCCTCAGCGCCTGCGGATTTAGGGGTAGCAATTATTAACAATAATCCGGACATCATAAATGCGCCTTTTTCTCTTGTTATACCTGCCGGAAGAAGCGCTTATTTTACCGTTAAAGCGCTTAAGGTAGGCACAGGGAAAATAAACATTGCAACCGAAGTGGCGACAGTTTTTGTTATAACAGGGGATTATTCGATAAGCGCCGCGCCATTATGTGTAGGTTTCGGATATATGCAAGCTGAAATTACATCCGCCAATCCGGTAAGTGTAGGATGGTCACCGGCAGGAATAGTTGTGTCGGCGCCGGTATGCGTGAAAATAGGAAACTGATTAATGATAAGCAGGAGGACAATTATGAAAAGGATGCTATTTGTAATGATGGCAGCGGTTATCTGTTTAACCGGATATCAAACTGCCTGGAGTTTTGAGAGCGGCAGTACGGGGGCGCTTGGCGCTTTAAATCCCACGGCCAGTACAGAGGTAACGCTTCCGGAAGATGGGATATTAAACTACACTACAGTTAATATCCCAACAGGAGTGACCGTTACATTTAAAAAGAATACAGCAAACACCCCTGTCTACATGCTCGCGACAAGCGATGTGCAGATCGCAGGAACAGTTGATGTAATCGGTCTTGCCGGCGGGACATTATATAATGGCGTTGGTGGTCCAGGCGGCTTTGACGGCCGTAACGGAGGCTCAGCAGGCCAAAATATTTCTCCCGGCGGAAAAGGCATGGGTCCCGGAGGCGGCAGTGGAGGTTCAGTTTCAACTAATTTTAATTATTCCGCTAGCGGTGGCGGTGGCGGTGGCGGATTTGGCGAAAATGGTTCAAAAGGTGGCGGACAGGTTAATTTTTCACCTCCTGCAAGCGGCGGAAGCTCATATGGAAATACAAAAGTTCTTCCAATGATAGGAGGCTCCGGCGGTGGCGGTGGCGCCGGTGGTCAATATAGTCCTACTTATAATACAGGCGGCTTTGGAGGTGGCGGAGGAGGTGCGATACTGATTGCCTCTTCGACCTCTATTAATATAACAGGAACAATTGAAGCCAATGGCGGCAACGGCGGAAAAAGCAGTAGTTCAGGAAACTATGCCGGCTGCGGAGGAGGAGGCAGCGGCGGGGCAATTAGACTAATGGCAAATAAAATCTCAGGCTCAGGCACAGTTACAGTATCAGGCGGCGCAGGCGGTTCAAATACATGGGGTTTTGCAGGTGGCGCTGGTGGCGCTGGAAGAATCCGGTTTGAGACAACTGACCTTACAGGATGGACAGGCACAATTAATCCTATGACAGTATATTCATACGCAAGTCCGGGAACAGTCTTTGTTTCAAACCTTCCGACCCTCACAATAACCTTTGTCAACGGAGTAAATGTCCCTGCGACACCTTCCGGCAAATTTGGGTTACCTGATATTACGCTTCCTTCAAGTGCAACAAATCCTGTAACAGTTATAGTGAATGGCGCCAATATTCCGGTTAACAGTCAGGTAACTTTAACATCTGTTCCTGAATATGGAGCCTCAACGAATGCAGCAGGCACGCTCAGTGGAACTGATGCTTCATCAACGACTTCTATATCAATAACACTTTCAACGTTATATCAGTGCATATTAGTGGCCCAGGCAACTTTTACAATCCAGCAGGCAATGTACTGGGATGATGAAAAGATAGAAAAGGTCAGGGTTGCGGCCACAATGGGCAAAGAGTCAGAGATTGTCTATATCACAGAATCCGGGAAAGAGATAAAGGCAGAGTTGCTTGCAAAGGCGATAACGGATAGTAAATTTTAGGACATGAAATTTAGAGGTGAAGACATGAGACCCATAACGGAAGATCGCGCATTCATCAGAACCCTGACCGCTGGTTCTCTTCCCTTTGAAAGACTGCGGAGCGGGAGATGAAAAAACGGGCTAAACTTTTCATATTTGCAGCCTTCTGTTTCATTTTGGCAGGCATAGGAAACTCAATTTCAGGCAATGATGCGACGATATTTCAGAAGACATACATCCGTGCAACGCAAACTCCCCAGGTTGTTACGGACACCTTTTTGGTTGCCCCCGGCAGTAGTAATTTTTCCCTGATTGTGCAAAATGGAAAGAACGGTAAGCACCGGGTAAGCAGCGCGGCCGTTTCCATCAATGGAGTCCAAATTCTCGGCCCGTACGATTTCAATCAGCAGGTTGATCTCATTGAGAAACCGATTGCGCTGACAGATAGCAATACTATTTCGGTAAAGCTTGACAGTGCCCCCGGCTCCTTCATTTCTCTGAAAATTACAGCTGAAATAAGCAACACTTCTCCGGTCGCCGATGCAGGTTCGGACCAGACCGTCCATCTCGGGTCAACCATAACTATGGATGGCAGTAAATCAAACGATGCTGACGGCGATCCGCTGACGTGGCGATGGTCTTTTCAGTCGATGCCCCAGGGAAGTTCGGCATCCCTTTCAAACTCGAATTCCTGTTATCCATCCTTTGTTGCGGATAAAGCGGGGACGTATGTCGTTCAACTGATTGTGAATGACGGCAAGATTGACAGCGCACCCTCAACCGTCAGAATCAGCACGGAGAACAGCAGACCGGTTGCAAATGCCGGCTCCGGCCAGACGGTTTACGTCGGCACGACCGTGACCCTTGATGGAAGCAGATCAAGTGATGTCGACGGCGACGTGCTGACGTTCAGTTGGAGTTTTGCCTCCAAGCCGACGGAAAGTTTGGCCGTGATTTCAAATGCCACATCAGTAAATCCGACATTTATTATTGATGTGCCTGGAAATTATATAATACAACTTGTTGCCAATGACGGCAAAGTGGACAGTCTGCCCGCCACTGTTACCGTCACAACGGCAAACAGCAGCCCGGTTGCAAGTGCCGGTTCCGACCAGACGGCCTTTGTCGGTACGCCTGTGGTTCTTGACGGAAGCAAATCGAGCGATGTTGACGGCGACAGTCTGACCTTCAGATGGTCCTTTGTAGCATTACCTGCCGGAAGCGCGGCAGAGTTATCTGGTCCCTCTGAGGTGATGCCCGCTTTTTTTGTGGACAGGCCGGGGACCTACGTTATACAACTGATCGTAAATGACGGCACCGTGGACAGCGCTCCGGTCACAGTGAATGTCACAACGGCAAACAGCAGACCGGTTGCAAATGGCGGTTCCGACCAGACGGCCTTTGTCGGTACGCCTGTGGTTCTTGACGGAAGCAAATCGGGCGATGTTGACGGCGACAGTCTGACCTTCAGGTGGTCTTTTGTCTCACTGCCTGCCGGAAGCGCGGCAGAGTTGTCTGGTCCCTCTGAGGTGATGCCCGCTTTTTTTGTGGACAGCCCGGGGACCTATGTTATACAACTGATCGTAAATGATGGCACCGTGGACAGCGCTCCTGTCACAGTGAACGTCACGACCCTGAACAGCAAACCGATTGCAGACGCAGGACCTGATCAGAGCGTTATCGCCGGCACGACGGTGACTCTCGACGGATCCGGTTCCAGTGATGCCGATAATGACTATCCGACCTATCATTGGTCGTTTACTTCTATTCCGGAAGCAAGCCTCGCTCTGTTATCCGATCCTTCATCGGTCAATCCCTTTTTTATAGCTGACTGGGCGGGCATGTATGTTGCGCAGCTAATGGTCAATGACGGGAAAGTTGACGGCAACCCGGATACAGTCGTCATAACGGCTATTGAACCAATTCCCGTGCTGACTTCTATAACACCAAACCCGGCAACGGCCGGTGGACAGGATTTTATATTACAGGCTATTGGTTCCGACTTTTTCCCGGGGTTTGTCGTGACCTTCAGCGGACAGAACTTAACAACAACCTATATAAATTCCGGAGAACTCAATGCAGCAGTCCCATCCTCTTTAATCACAACAACAGGGGCTTACCCCGTGAGTGTATTAAACTCCTACGGTCAGAGTTCGAATGCCCTGTATCTGACGGTTGAGAATCCTGTGCCCGAATTACACAGCGTGAATCCGGCCACTGTGCCCGCAGATACGGACGCAGTTATCATTTTAGCCGGAAGCGGATTTGCTGCAAATTCAGGCGCGGCATTAGATGCAAATATCATTGCAACTGCTTTCATAAATTCAAATTATTTGAGTCTATCCATCCCCGGTGCATTATTGACACCGGGCAATCATGCCATAACAGTATCAAATCCTTCTCCCGGAGGCGGATTTTCCGGCGCCATTATGCTTTCAGTCACAAACCCGGCATCGCAAATACCGCCTGATCCTGGCACAGCTGCGCCGACTCTGGATACGACCGTATCAACAACAATGCTTGCCTCAACTCAATTCTTGTACACGGGCGACAACCCTATCCAAACAGGGGTGTCGCCGGGCACAATTGATGTAAAGCGCGCGGGAGTTATAAGAGGCAGGGTCTTAAATAATGACGGGAGCGCACTCGTCGGCGTCACTATAAGCATACTCAATCATCCGGAATTCGGCAGCACAAAAAGCCGCGCTGACGGGGCTTTTGATATGGCTGTTAACGGCGGCGGAGCGCTTACAGTCCTCTATGACATGCCTGGTTATCTGCCGGTGCAGCGTCAGGTGAACGTCCCGTGGCAGGACTATTCATGGGCGCCGGATGTGGTAATGTTGCCGTTCGACAGTAATGTCAGCACGATTGATCTCTCATCTAATTCGCCCATACAGGTGGCCCGGGGTAGCGTTGTAACGGACAATGACGGCGCCCGCCAGGCGACGCTTCTTTTCAGGCAGGGAACAACCGCCCAAATGATGCTTCCTGATGGAAGCGTCCAGCCGCTCACAAAACTAAGCGTTCGCGCAACGGAATATACGGTAGGTCCCAACGGACCTGCTGCAATGCCGGGTGACCTGCCCCCGAACGTGGCTTATACATATGCGGTCGAATACAGCGTTGATGCGGCTCTGGCTGCCGGTGCGAAAATTGTGCAATTCAGCCGGCCTGTCATAAGCTATACGGATAACTTCCTTAACTTTACAATAGGTATGATCGTGCCTTCTGCATACTATGATTCCGATCAAGGGGTATGGATACCTTCGGACAACGGCATAGTTATCAAAATCCTCGGGATTTCAAACGGCGTAGCGGATCTCGACATAGACGGCAGCAATACGCCTGCCGGCGTCCAGGCGCTCTCTGCTTTGGGTATTACCGATTCGGAACTTCAACAGCTTGGAGCCATGTACCAACCGGGGCAGAGTTTCTGGCGTGTTCCTGTAACACATTTCACCGTCTGGGATTACAATTTAGGCGAAGGCCCTCCTGCTGACGCAGGAGCGCCTCCACCGCCTCCTTCATCGCCTCCACCCTCTCCTCCTCCTCCCCCCAGCTGCGGCGCCGGCAGCTGTTGTTTTAGTGCACCAGGTAGTGGGTCAGGTGGTAGCGGACCAGCCGGCGGAGATACGCAAGAGGGTTCAATCATCGGATGTCAGAACCAGTCCCTTGGAGAAACCGTTAATGTCACGGGCACGCCATTCAGCCTCAGCTACATGAGCAACCGGCAGCCGGGTACAAAGGCCGATATGACAATTACAATCCCTTTGAGCGGCGCTTCCGTGCCTGCAAGTCTCAAGAGGATAGACCTTGAAATATATATAGCCGGCAAGAAATCTTTTCTGTCCTTTCCTCCCGCGTCCAACTTGAACTATACCTTCATATGGGACGGACTGGACGCCTATGGCCGAATGACCCAGGGGGCGCAGCCCGCTACAATCCGCATAGGCTATGTATATAACGGTGTATATCTGGCGCCGTCAGTGAGCGCTTCGATTGCGGCAGCCGCGAAGGTATTCGGGCATTTCTCTTATTATGGAATACCCGCATCTGCAAACTTGATGCGGCGGGAAGTAACGCTCTGGCAGACATATCAAAACACGTTGAATATGGGGCATTGGAATGCGCAGACACAGGGTCTTGGAGGCTGGACACTGAGCGTTCAGCATGCATATGATCCTGTCGGCAAAGTGCTTTATCTCGGGGACGGCAATCAGTGGAGCGTTCTCAACTCAAACATAAAAACCATCACTATGGTAGCAGGCAATGGAAATGCAGGCTACAGCGGAGATGGGAGTTTAGCAGTACAGGCAAGCCTTAATGATCCTTACGGGATCGCTGTTGACAGCTCCGGAAATATATACATCGCTGACAGAGGTAACAATCGGATAAGAAAGGTAGACACGAGCGGCATCATTTCTACGGTAGCAGGCAACGGAAATGCAGGCTACAGCGGAGATGGGAGTTTGGCAATACAGGCAAGTCTTAATGGTCCTTATGGGATTGCCATTGATAACTCGGGGAATATATACATCGCTGACAGAGGTAACAATCGGATAAGAAAGGTAGACACAAGCGGCATCATCACTTCTGTGGCAGGCAATGGAAATGCAGGCTATAGCGGAGATGGAGGCCGCGCTACACTGGCGAGCCTTAACCAGCCGACAGGGGTGGCTGTGGACAGAGCCGGAAATATATATATCGCTGACAAGGGGAATAACCGAGTAAGAAATATAGACAGCGGCGGCAATATTACTACGGTAGCGGGCAATGGGATTGCGGGCTACAGCGGAGATGTGGGGAGAGCAGCGCAGGCGACACTCAACCAGCCTACAGGTGTTGCAGTTGATAGGTTTGGGAAAATTTATATCGCTGACAAGGGGAATAATCTAATAAGAAGAGTGGATAACAGCGGCTTCATCGACACTATAGCGGGCAATGGAAATGCAGGCTATAGCGGAGACGGAGGTTTAGCAGTACAGGCAAGCCTTAATGCGCCTATTGGAGTGGCTGTGGACAGCTCAGGCTACATATATATAGTTGACAACGGGAATAGTCGAATAAGGAGCGTGGAGCCGACCGGCATTATCAACACTGTGGCGGGCAACGGAAATGCGGGCTATAGCGGTGAAGAAGGACCTGCCCCACAGGCAAGCATTAACCAGCCTTATGGGGTTGGTGTGGACAATGCCGGAAATATATATATTGCGGACACATCGAATCAGCGAATCAGGAAGGTCACTATAGTCCTTCCCGGAGTCTCAGGCAAGGAGATCGTTATCGCATCCCAGGACGGCTCAGAGCGTTATGACTTCGATGCCTTTGGCAGACACCTTCGCACAATAAATACGCTTACGGCAACTACCAGATACAGCTTCGGCTATGACACATCCGGACGTTTGATCTCAATCACGGACGGCGATGGCAATATTACCACAGTCCGGAGGGATATATCCGGGAAGCCGACAGCCATAGTAGCCCCCGGCGGTCAGCAAACAGCACTTGACCTTGACGCCAACGGCTTCCTTGCCGATATAGCAGACCCCGCCGGCAATGCCACCAGGCTAAGCTATACAAGCGATGGCCTTCTAACTTCAATGAGAGACCCCGGAGGCAACATCCATAGTTTTACCTATAACAACTTCGGACTTCTGATAAAAGACCGGGACCCTGCCGGCGGTTCTACAACCTTGTCCAGGATTGACATTACAGATGGCTATAAAACCGGTTTTACTGTGGCCCTTTCTTCCGCCCTTAACCGCACTAATACTTACACTGTTGAGTATTTATCCACAGGCGCCATTCGCAAGGTCAATACATACGCCGGCAGAGGCCAAAGAATTGCAACGATAGGCACGGACGGGAGCAGCACGGTCATTGCGCCGGACGGCACTGTCACAACTACGACACAGGGGCCGGATTCCCGCTTTGGAATGCAGTCGCCGGTCACAACCGCAATGACTATCAGAACACCCGGCGGACTTGAATATAACCTTACAAAGACGCGCACAGCGGCACTTTCAGATCCGCAGAATCTTCTCAGTCTTGCAACATTGACAGACACATCAAGCATAAACGGCAAGACGTCCGCCAGCATTTATGACGCCTCTTCAGGGACTATGACATACAGCTCTCCAATGGGACGGCAGAGCGTCTCGACATTGAACAGTCAGGGCAGAGTCGTTTCAAGCTGGATATCAGGGCTTCTGCCTGTGAACTACGCTTACGATTCTCAGGGCCGTTTAAATACAATTACGCAGGGGACAGGTCCAATCGCCCGCCTTCACAGCTATAGTTATGACGCTCAGAACCGCATCTCAAACATCACGGACCCTTTATCGAGGAGCACAGGCTTTGCTTATGACCTGTCGGATCGGATATTGCAAGAGACCATGCCAGACGGCAGGGCGATAAGCTACGGCTATGATGCCGAGGGCAACGAGATATCCATAATTCCGCCGGGCAGACCTGCTCACAGCTTTGACTATACGCCTGTTAACCTTCTGCAGAGTTACATACCGCCAGGTGTCGGAACAGGAAACTATCAGACAACCTATACATACAACCCTGACAGGCAACTGACTGTAGTCAGCAGGCCTGACGGTAGTCTTCCGGGAGGCGCAGGCCAGAACCAGAGTGTATCATTCACATATGACGGCGCTCTGCTCACCGGCTCGGCATGGATGGGAGATATTACGGGAAGCGTAGGGTTTGCATACAATAACGATTTCAGGCGTGCATCAGAAAGCATAAACGGCGAAAATGCGATAGAGTATACATACGACGATGACGGTCTGCTTATAGGGGCGGGAGCACTTGCGATAAATAGAGATGCCGGCAATGGGCTCGTTACGGGCTCGACGCTTGGCAGTGTAAGCGACAACTGGATCTATAACGGCTTTGGCGAGCCGGAAACCTACAGCGCCTCTTATAACAGCTCGCCGCTTATAAGCATCCAATACAGTCGTGACAATATCGGCAGAATTACACAGAAGACAGAGACGATAAGCGGCGTTACGAATATCTATGGTTACTCCTATGATCAGGCAGGGCGACTGACCGATGTTACGAAAAACGGATCGAACACGGCTCATTATGTCTATGACGACAACGGCAATCGCTTAGGCTATACTAATGCCAATGGAACAACCATAAGCGGCGCTTATGACGATCAGGACAGGTTGATACAGTACGGCGCAAACAGCTACATCTATACTGCCAACGGAGAGCTGCAGAGCAAGACGGATAGCGGGGGATCTACAAGTTATACTTATGATGCCTTCGGCAATCTGATATCGGTTGTTTTGCCGAATGGCACAGAGGTTGACTATGTGATAGATGGGAGAAACAGAAGGGTGGGCAAGAGGGTGAACGGCATACTCGTAAAGGGCTTCCTTTATGAAAACGAGTTAAGACCTGTGGCGGAGCTTGACGGAAATGGTAATATAGTTTCAAGGTTTGTTTATGGTATGAAAACTAATGTGCCGGATTACATGATCAAGAACGGAAATACTTTTAGAATCATCTCCGACTACCTTGGAAGTCCGAGGATGGTGGTTGATGTTTCAACCGGACAGATCATTCAGCAAATGGCTTACGATGAATTTGGAAACGTTATTCAGGATACTAACCCCAGCTTTCAGCCGTTTGGGTATGCTGGGGGATTATATGAAAAGGATACAGGGTTAGTGAGATTCGGGGCAAGGGACTATGATGCCGTAACCGGCAAATGGACAGCCAAAGACCCGATCAGGTTTAATGGTGGGGATACGAATTTGTTTGGGTATGTAAAAAATAATCCGGTGAACTTTGTTGATCCAAAAGGGCTGCTCACAGGAAAGGACACAGGTGACCTTTGCATTGAGAAATTGAAGCAGAGGAAAAATACTGGTTCATGTCCTACTGAGGAAGACTGTACAATATGTTGTGCTGACCTTACTGATTACGACACCCCTATATTCCTAGTTTGTGAATCGCTTTGTATAGTCTGGTTAAAATCTAGATAAAAATCTGGAAAATGCTGTAAGTGAGGGGCGATGATATCATCAGGAAGCGTAGTTTGGTTTTCAATCTTGGTCATACTTTTCCGATTCTCTGATTCGGATATTTAAGAAAATGAAAATTACAAATAAGAAAATCTTGACCGTTATGCTCTCAGTTACAGTAATTCATTTCATTCTCACATCGATTGTCGGGTACTATATTGCTGTTCAGATTGGTACTCCAATGGGCCAAATAGTTGCAGGCGGTCTTAAAGAAACCCGCCAAAAAAGTCCGCAAGCACCAGATGAAGAGGCTACAAAAATTTATCAAAATATGAAAAAGAAGGTTGATGCCATTAATGAAACATGGAAAATTCCAAGGCTGTTGCTTTCGTTACCAGTTAAACCGTTAATGAATTCTTTCTTGCGCGAAATCAAAAAAAATCAACTCAACATGGTCATTTCCAAAGAGATTACCAGAGAGCAATTTCGTACACGGGGTCTAATAATCGACTACACGGCAAATTTCCTGAATTCGCTGTCTCTTGGCTTCATGGTCTACATAATACTAAGGATATTGAAAAGTCGCGCAGAAGATAGAGAAAGCGGGCTGTCATAAAACAAAAAGTTCTGATAATGGAGACCGCAAAAAACCGGGGGAGCTATTACCAAATAAGGGAAAAGTACTTGGGGACGTAGTGTCTTACGAAGAGTCTTTTTGGGGACGTAGTTGCTAACAATGAATAACCTTGACAAACATATTGGGACTGGATGAAATTAATGACGGGCTGCTGACAGGGGCAGGCGGTCTGATTCTCAGCAGAGACCCCGGCAATGGGCTTGTTACGGGGTCGGCTCTCGGCAACGTTATAGACAGCCTTACCTATAACGGCTTTGGCGAGCCGGAAACCTACAGCGCCTCTTATAACGCCGCATCTCTCATGAATGTTCAATACACAAGAGATAATATCGGCAGAATTATACAGAAAACAGAGACGATAAGCGGCGTTACGAATACCTATGTTTATACCTATGACCAGGCAGGGCGTTTGACCGATGTTGCAAAGAATGGATCGAACACGGCTCATTATGTATACGATGAGAACGGCAATCGCATAGGCTATACCAATGCCGGCGGAACAACTATAAGCGGTACTTACGACGATCAGGACAGGCTGATACAGTACGGCGCAAACACTTACGTCTATACTGCCAACGGAGAATTGCAAAGCAAGACGGATGCAACCGGCCAAATAACCACATACACCTATGATGCCTTCGGCAATCTGATATCGGTTGTCTTACCGAACAACACTGAGGTTGACTTCGTCATAGATGGGAAAAACAGAAGGGTCGGCAAGAGGGTAAACGGCATACTCGTAAAGGGCTTCCTTTATGAAAACGAGTTAAGTCCGGTTGCCGAACTTGATGGAAATGGTAATATAGTTTCAAGGTTTGTTTATGGTACAAAGTCAAATGTGCCGGATTACATGATAAAGAACGGGAATACATACAGGATTATCAGTGACAACTTGGGTTCACCGAGGCTTGTGCTTGACGTTTCAACCGGACAGATTATTCAAAGGATGGACAATGACGAGTTCGGCAATGTGATCCAGGATACCAATCCGGGTTTTCAACCATTTGGATATGCAGGCGGATTGTATGAAAAGGATACAGGGTTGGTAAGATTCGGCGCAAGGGATTATGATTCCACGACAGGTAAATGGGGAGCTAAAGACCCGATCCTGTTTAATGGTGGAGATACGAATCTATTTGGATATGTGGGAAATAATCCAGTGAACAAAGCGGATCCTTATGGGTTGGGTTTTTGTGAAACAATATGTGATCTTGTTCCTCTCCCTTTGTGGGCAGCTCCATTATGTGATTTACTATGTCCTTCTGAAACCTCTTTAGATCCAGGCGAGTGTATTTTAACGTCCACTTCAACTTCAGGCGATTATAAGTTCTGTTATTATGGCTGTGAAGACGGAAGATGGAGACTTATATTGATAGACAAGTGCAGTGAATGTGCACCTTCTCATAATTTCTAAATGAATCCAGTCGAATGACAAGCTATTGAGGAGATAAACACTCTAAGAATGAGATATGTTGGATTTGCTTTTTTAATTTTAGCTTTATATGGGACTTTCTCGACCTATAGAGTTCTGCGATATAAGGAATTATATTGGGATTATCCCTTTATCAGATATAGAAGGAAGGAAGGCTGTTCTAAGATAGTTTGTATTGTTGTTGGTACTCTTTCCATACCTGTGATCCTATTGTTCTTTTATCTTGCTTTCAAGATATTGTACCAATAGAGGGCAGAATGTGGGAAGGCATGGGGACATCCTATAGTCTTTCCTGTCAAGAAAAAGATGATTATGAGAAATATTCTTGATTATCAAGGGAGACGCTGAACGGGACGTTGCCAACTTAAACAATATAGAGAGAAAGTACTTAGGGACGTAGTGTCTTACGTAGCATAACTCTTGACAAAGAAATAGCCTCTGCAAATGTTCCCAGTGGACAATTTAAACAATATATGATAATAACGGCATGCCGAGGCAAGCGGGTCATTACCGGGAATCCGACAGCCATAATAGCTCCCGGTGGCCAGAAAACAGTCTTTAACCGCACTAATACTTACACTGTTGAGTATTTATCCATAGGCGCCACTCGCCGGGTCAATACGTATGCCGGCAGAGGCCAAAGAATTGCAACGATAGGCACAGACGGGAGCAGTACAGTCATTGCGCCGGACGGCACTGTCACAACTACTACACAGGGGCCGGATTCCCGCTTTGGAATGCAGTCGCCGGTCACAACAGCAATGACTATCAAGACGCCCGGCGGACTTGAATATAACCTTACAAAGACGCGGACAGCGGCACTTTCAGACCCGCAGAATCTTCTCAGTCTTGCAACGTTGACAGACACATCGAGCATAAACGGCAAGAGATCCACCAGCATTTATGATGCCTCTTCAGGGACTATGACATACATCACTCCAATGCGACGGCAGAGCTTCTCGACATTGAACAGTCA
>JBAZWR010000034.1:0-21703 GCA_041660325.1 Thermodesulfovibrionales bacterium
GTCTGCTTGCTTTAGCCGTTCTCTTGAAAGTAGTCATGTCATTATGGGTATCGGCGGCGACCATGAAAGGGCACATGGCTCGATACGCTTTACCTTTGGACGCTATAATACCATGAGTGAGGTTGACGATATAGTTGGAACACTGGCTGAGATAGTTAAGGAACTCAGAATAATCAGCCCGCTTGGGAAAGAAAAAATGGAGGGCACAAAATGACATTTCCTTATAGTGAAATAGTGTTAGAACACTTTCGCCACCCGCGAAATGTGGGACAAATTGAGGACGCCGATGGGAAAGCTACTGAAGGTAGTCCTTCTTGTGGGGATATGGTTTCCGTATATATAAAAGTTGATCCTGAGAAAAAAACTATTAGTGATATCAAATTTGAATCTTATGGCTGTGCTTCAAACATTGCAACGGGTTCTATCATCACCGAACTTGCAAAGGGCAAGACGCTTGATGAAGCCAAGAAAATTAATTGGAAAACAGCTTCAGAAGCGCTTGGAGGTCTGCCCAAAATTAAAGCTCATTGTTCAGTTCTTGCTGTTGAGGGTCTGCGTTCAGCCATACAGAACTATGAAGAGCGCCATGGTCTGGTAAAAGAAAAAAAACCGACTACCGAAGATGAGATACATAGACGACTCAGGAAAGTCATGAATCCACTATCAGGGCTGGATTTAGAGCGGACCAACTTAGTAAAAAATGTGCAATTAAAGGATGGCATTGTTCGTGTTGTGATAGACCTGCCTCCCGACCATCAGTTTTCTAATTCAATAAAGGAGGAAATAAAAGAAAAGATTGAACCTCTTTGGGATATCAAGGAAGTTGTTATTGAATTCATAGCATAATATTTTATTGTATACACATTTTCATACAATCTTTAACATCCGGCGCGATATCAAATTAAATAGTCGTGAAATATAAAAAAGCAATAAGCGCAGTACTTGACGAGTTTCCCGAGAAAACTTTGTAACACCTGAAAACGTTTGCAGGTGTTGTTCGCAGCGTTGGCAGCTCACAGAAGAGCTTAACAGCTCTTTTCAAGGGAGAGAATAAAAGACAAAGGCTTGGATTACCTTTATTACATATTAAAGTGTAGGAATGACTGCTCCATCAAATAAAAGAGCCATTTTAAGGGCTCTGCTTCATTGGACAACCTCTCTGCTTCGGCTGTTTCACCTCCCGCCTTTGCATTAGCAGGATGACCCCTTACCCTTATATGGCTCCTAAAAATCTCTTGCGATATCAGATACGGATAACCTTGAGCTCTTTTGTTTAAGTGGGTGCTTCGGTAGATGCTTTAGGCTTCCTCCTCGCTGCTGGAGGCTTGCACACCGCATCCAACTCCCGCTCCCGTTAATACTATCGATCCTCAGGTTTAATCCGTTCTGAGTCTCGCAATTTCTTGTCTTAATTTTAGTTTACTCTTTTTAGGATATATATCAAGGATGGATTAACCCTAAAAAGGAGTGTTTTAGTTTGCTTTAGATAATTAATCCATTTTCTCGATTATTATCTGTCAAAAGCCTCTTCTTTTACTCTACTGCCAGCTATTACTTGAATAGCACGTTAAGCATAAACCGGGATTGCATATTGGCACAGACTTTTTGTCGCAAGTTATTCATAGGGTAAGTCTGAGAAACAAATTCCCCCTGTTCCCCTATAACCGGGACAATGATATTTCTGCTACTTTCCCGATTATCATATGCTGATTTTAAAAAATATTCTTTCTGTAACTCGTGAGAATTGAACCTGCTATAATTTGCTTATTACAGAAAGGCTGCGAATTGCCAAGCATACTCAATACTTAGGGAACCTTACCTAATGTGCGTAGTAGATGAAGACATTGTTAAATTTTTAGAACCTCTGAAAACGTTTATGTGTAGGTGGCTTTAACAAAACTCCTATCTTTATTTCGGGGTGTAATCCGCAGTCTTATCTAAAACTCAACTCGTACCGTAACACTTGCTTCACAAAATGGCTAATTTGTTGTAGGGTATATCAATAATACATAGGAGGAAGAAAAATGAATGCAGTAATCGAGGCAATCAGAAAGAGACGGTCAGTTCGATCTTATGAGTCTAAGCCCATTCCCAAGGACATCATCAACACAATAATAGAAGCCGGAAACGAAGCGCCATCTGCTATGAACAGCCAACCCTGGAGGTTTGTTGTTTTCGAAGATACGAAGATCAAAGAAAAGCTCCTTGGTGCTGCGCTGCCAAATACAAAGAAGATTTTGGAAAGGCTTAAAGATGTTGATCTGGAAAGATACGAAATGATAAAAAAACGCTATGAAGAGTTAAGGGACCCTGTTTACTATTCGGCTCCCGCGATCATTTTTGTTATTGGTTCCGGACGGTATGCGGACCATTCATGTCCTTTAGCTTGTGAAAATATGATGCTTGCCGCCTATTCGTTAGGATTAGGAAGCTGTTGGGTCGGTTTTGGAGCCACGGTAACGGAAGATAATGAAGTAAGAAACCTGCTGGAATTGCATGGGGATGAAAGAATATTCGGCCCTATCCTTCTTGGTTATCCAAAAGATTATCCTGAACGGCCGCCCAAGAAAGAACCTCAAGTAAAATGGCTATAAAGGGACTGTAGTGACGTAGTTACTAACAAGGAGTTAATATCGTGTCAAGTTCCTTTGAAAGAAGAGACTATTTCCGTCATGAGATTATTGAAACGAAGAAAATAGAATATGCCGCAGGTGCTTTTGATCCCGAAACCTTTGAAGCTTTTGTCCTCAATATTAGTGATACCGGGATATGCTTTCTCACATCTAACCATCTTAGTATAGGTCAGGAGATAACGTTAAAGGATTTTGATATTTATGGTTCGTCAAAAACAGCAACTGTACAATGGATCGAAAAAGCAGATAAACAGCATTATAAGGTGGGGTTAATCTTTTAAAATACCCATGTTACAGTTATCTGAAAAACCTCGGGATTCCTTCTGAAAATAGACTTTCATGCTTCTCTGAAATCCACGGGCTTGTGAATGGTTTAACTTATAGAATACTTATTTATTTTTTCCTGTAATTATTGAAATTGCAAAGCATTGGAATTGTTTATTTGGTGACATTAGCAGAAAAGCCCTATTTATTACAGGGCGAAAGTTGCAGACTATACTTAGAATACTTTTTCGCAGTCTTTCTTCCTGAAGCAAACGCTTCAAAAGGTTCCGACAAAGAGCAACACTGCATATAGAAATAAATAGGTCATACCTTGTCGATAGGCATTGAATTCGGGTTATATCCGACAGAGAATTCAATTTTAAACAGCCGCGTCTTTCCAATCTTTAAATTTATACGAAAGTCATCTTACAGATAAGCAATTTCTTATTCGCCATTGTTCCAAGCGAACGTCTGAGAAACAATTAATGGCCCCCTACCAAAAAGATAAGATCTCGGGCCGTTCAGGGATGTTCATTTAATTACTTTTAGCGGTAGTGATATAATCGTATATGACGGCTAACTCTTGGATTCATATTAATGATCTATGTTACAGGGAATATATAACTCACTAAAGTGAAGTTGCAAAAAGGACGATAAAACAGTAAGAATGACAAAATGCCAATGTGACCAAGGTAAGTATAAGCAAAGAGAGACTCATGTTGTTTTAAATAAAGTCTTTCTTTGCTTATTACAGACAGGCTTTATCCTTATGATATTTTGTCTCTTTAATCTACCTTTATCCGAAGCGAGTGAATCAACCGGTGACCTTTCAAGCGACCTCAAGCAAATGAGTCTTGAGGAATTAATGGAAATAGAGGTCTCAAAGGTCTATGCCGCCTCAAAGTATGAGCAGAAGATAACCGAAGCACCGTCATCGGTAACAATCATCACATCCGACGAAATAAAGAAATACGGCTATCGTACCCTTGCGGATATTCTAAGAAGCGTCAGGGGATTTTATGTTACCAATGACAGAAATTATTCATATGTCGGCGTGCGGGGGTTTGCCCGTGCCAGTGATTACAACGCCAGAGTCCTGGTCCTCATAGATGGTCATCGTGTAAATGACAACATCTATTACAGCGCGTCAATCGGCCAGGATTTTGTCCTTGATGTAGATCTTATTAACAGGGTCGAGATCGTGCGTGGTCCGGGGTCTTCCCTCTATGGTACCAACGCTTTTTTTGCAGTCATCAACATTCTTACGAAACAAGGTTCGGAGTTAAGAGGCCCTGAAGTCTCCGGTGAGGCAGGCAGCTTTAATACATACAAGGGCCGTATCAGCTATGGGTACGAAGTCGGCAATAATGCAAACATGCTCCTTTCCGGCTCCATTCTGGACAGCAAGGGGCAGAATCTGTTTTTTAAGGAATATGACTCTCCTGCCACCCATAACGGTTCCGCCCGAAATTGTGATTATGAGAGAAACTACAGCCTCTTTTCAAAGTTATCCTATCAGGGATTTGTCCTTGAAGGCGCTTATGTATCGCGAACTAAAGGCATTCCCACAGGCGCTTTTGGGACAGGGTTTAATGATCCTCGGAATAGAACCATCGATCAGAGGGGCTACATAGACCTGAGTTATGACCGCAGCCTCGGTCAACAGTCATCGGTTCAGGCAAGGATATATTATGACAACTATTATTACAGAGGCAATTACACATATGAACAGGACCCGAAGACCATTAACAAAGATATCGGGGATGGTGACTGGCTCGGGGGAGAGCTGAAACTTCTCAGCACGGTGTTTGAGGGGCACAAACTCATCTTTGGAACGGAATACCAGTACAACTTACGGCAGGACCAGAAGAACTACGATGAAAATCCTTTTTCTTTGTATTTGAATGACAAAAGGGATTCAACAGTCTGGGCACTGTATTTCCAGGACGAGTTCCAAATCTTGAAGAATCTGGTTTTTCACGCAGGGGTGCGCTACGACCACTATGAGACGTTTGGCGCCACGATAAATCCACGTCTTGCTCTGATTTACAGCCCCTGGTCTAAAACAACAATCAAATTTGTTTACGGCGAGGCATTCCGCACCCCGAACGTCTATGAACTGTATTATCAGGATGAAAGTGTTTTCAAATCAAATCCGAACCTGAAACCCGAGAAGATTAAGACATCCGAGATAATTCTCGAGCAGTCCATCGGAAAGGGCTTGTTTATCTCGGTTTCCGGTTTTTATTATAAAATAAAGGACCTTATCAGCCAGCATGCCGACCCTGCTGACGGTTCCCTGATTTTTGAGAACGTTGAAAACATTCACGCCAAAGGCATCGAACTTGAAATAAACAAGAAATGGGAGAGCGAACTTGAAGGCCGGGTAAGCTATAGTTTTCAGAATACGCAAAATGAGCAGACAGGTGAAAGGCTGACCAACTCTCCGAAACACGTGGCCAAATTAAATATGATATTCCCTTTCATAAAAGAAAAACTGTTTCTTGGCGTAGAGGAGCAGTACATGAGCAAGAGAAAGACTCTTGCAAACAGGGAAGCGGACGCTTTCTTTATCACCAATATGACCCTCTACAGTCAGAAACTGCTGAAGGGGATGGAGATTTCAGGGAGTGTTTATAACCTCTTTGGGGAAACCCATGGAGACCCCGTCGGTGCGGAGTTCAGGCAGGACATCATTGAACAGGATGGCCGGAGTTTTCGGATTAAGCTTACATATAAATTCTAAAGATCAGAGCGATCATGGGACTAAACAGCGGCGTAAAAACTCGGATATATACAAAGTCAGTCGCCTTCTCTCTTTGGATTTGCAGCATTCTCATGGGAGTGATGGTCGTGATGGCTATAAGACCTTCAGATGCATATGCCCAGGAGTCGAAGCGCGGGGAATACGAGGTCAAGGCAGCCTTCCTGTATAACTTTGTGAAATTTGTCGAGTGGCCTGATGACAAAAACACCCATGCCGACCGCACTATCAATATATGTATTCTTGGTGAGGATCGCTTTGGAAATGCTTTCGACTTCATAAAAGATGAGACTATTGGGAACAGAAGCCTCGCGATAAAACGTTTTAAAACACTTCAGCATATAGAAAATTGTCATGTGCTTTTTATCAGCAGATCTGAGAAAGAGGATATTGAACATATACTTGGAACCGTGAAAGGTTTGAATATATTAACAGTCGGTGATACCGAAGGCTTTGCGAATAAGGGTGTGATCATAAATTTCTATATTGAAAAAAATAGGGTACGATTTGAAATTAATGTTGACTCATTGAAGCGATCGGGTTTGAGCATCAGCTCCAAAGTCATGCATCTTGCAAGAATAATTCAGGGATAAATAACAGGGTTCTTATGCATATATTCCGAAATAGCTCTATAAAGCGGAAACTCTCGCTCGTTATCATACTGACAGCCGGCATTGCTTTGTTTTTTTCGAGTGGGCTGCTTATCCCTTATGAAATGAATACATTTCAAAATTCATTAATAAACAATCTTACAGTGCAGGCAGAAATCATAGGGAGTAACAGCACAGCCGCCATAACCTTCAAAGACAAGAAAACTGCCGAAGAAATTCTCTCGGCCCTGAGGTCTTCACCAAATATTGTAGTTGCCGTCATGTATTCTAAAGACGGCTCTATCTTTGCCAGGTATCAACGATATGATGTAAAAGGAGATTTCTCAGCTCCCGGACCGCAGGAAGATCATCATTACCTTGGGTATGACCATCTGGACCTGTTTCACACAATAACCTTTGAAGGGAAGAAAATAGGTACGCTCTATATCAGATCAGATGTCAGTGAATTATATCTGCGGCTTATATGGTTTGCCGGCGCAATGTTCGTTATCATGGTTCTGTCACTCATTCTTTCTCTCCTGTTGTCGTCTAAATTGCAGGAAGCTGTTACAACTCCTGTTTTGGATTTACTGAACATCATGAATACTATTTCAAAAGGCAAAGACTATTCTCTTCGGGCATCAGTCCGCAGCCACGATGAAATTGGCACATTAACCGACGGGTTCAACGATATGTTATCGCAGATCCAGTCAAGAGATACGGAACTCGAACAGCACCGTAAAACACTCGAAAAAATGGTTGCCAAACGTACAGATGATCTGGACAGGACAAACAAACAACTGCAGGAGGAACTTGCCACACGCAAGAAGGCAGAAGAGGCCCTACGGGCAAGTGAAGAGCGTCTTCGATTGGCTTTGGAGGCCACACAGCAGGGATGGTTTGATCTGAATGTTCAGACAGGCGAAGTCATTGTCAGTCCGGAATACGTTAAGATGATCGACTACGAACCGGAGGAGTTTAGCTCGAGCCTTCAGAACTGGATCAATGGAATTCATACGGAAGACAGGGATGCCGTTCTCAAGGTATTCAGAGAGTGCCTTGCGAGTGGCGGCACGAGAACAATGGAGTATCGACGGAGAACAAAAAAGGGTAATTGGAAATGGATCCGCTCTATTGGGAAAATCGTTGAATTCGATTCCAACAATAAGCCTTTAAGGATGAGCGGCACTCATACCGATATCACCGAGCGAAAGCAGGCAGAGGAGGCATTGAAGGTTTCGGAGGAGAAATACCGACTTGTTGTGGAGAATGCAAACGATGCCATTATGATTGTGCAGGACGGAATGATAAAGTTCCCGAACCGGAAATCAACGGTACTTTCCGGATATACAAAAGAGGAATTGATGAGTGTTACCTTTTCTCAATTCATTCACGCTGATGATAAAGATCTGGGTATAACTATGCACGGGAAAAGACTTCAGGGACAAGATGTTCCGGAGACGTACTCTTTCAGGATTATCAATAAATCAGGGGGAATTGTCTGGGTTGAAGCCAGTGCAGTTCTTGTAACATGGGAAGGCCAACCTGCTACTCTGAGCTTTCTCAGGGATATAACCGTTCAGAAGAAGCTTGAGGAGCAATTGCTTCATGCTCAGAAGATGGAGGCCATCGGCACGCTTGCCGGGGGAGTAGCCCATGACTTCAATAATCTGTTGATGGGCATACTGGGTTACGTATCCCTGATGCTTATGAAAACCGACAAAACGCATCCCTTTTATGAAAAGCTGAAAACTATTGAACAGTTGGTGGAAAGCGGCGCCGAGCTCACCAGACAGCTTCTTGGTTTTGCACGAGGTGGCAAATATGAGGCAAAACCGATCAATGTAAACGATCTGATCATAAAGACAGCGGATATATTCGGGAGAACGAAGAAAGAGATTGTCATACAGAAGAAACTGCAGGAGGACCTGCATGCAACAGAGGCAGACACGGGACAGATTGAACAGGTACTTTTCAACCTGTATGTGAATGCATGGCAGGCGATGCCTTCGGGTGGCAGATTGTATATTGAAACAGAGAACGTAATTCTTGATGAACAGCAATGCCGCTCTTACGATGCAGAGCCCGGCCTGTATGTAAAGATAGCGGTGACAGACACGGGTGTTGGTATGGACTCCGAGACGCAGAAGAGGATATTCGAGCCGTTTTTCTCGACAAAGGGTGTCGGTAAAGGCACAGGGCTCGGACTGGCCTCTGCATATGGCATTATCAAAAATCATGGCGGTATTATAAATGTGTACAGCGAAAAGGGACATGGGACGACCTTCAATATATACCTGCCTGCTTCTGAGGGAAAACCATTGGAGACCAAACCAACAGAAAGCAGTCCTCTCACCGGGAACGAGACCATACTGATCGTGGATGATGAGCAGGCAATTCTCTTGGCTGTCAAAGAGCTTCTTGAGGAGCTTGGCTACAATATACTTACGGCACAAAGCGGCCTGAAAGCAATAGAACTGTACAAGAAACACTCCAAAGATATAAAGCTTGTTATTCTTGATATGATCATGCCTGAAATGAACGGCAAGGAGACCTTTGTAAAGCTGATGGAGATAGACAAAAACGTCTGTGTCCTTCTATCCAGCGGATATAGCGTCAACGTTGAAGCGAAGACCATCCTTAACCTTGGCTGTAGAGGTTTTATCCAGAAACCCTTTAAAGTTAGTGAGCTCTCAGAGAAAATCAGAACTGTGATGGCAGGCAATAATTTATAATCTTTCAAGAAATATAAATGGGTGTTACCCTTGATCAATTTTACATTCAATATTTTTGATAGAAATGCCTACTAAGTTAAGAATATCTCATATGCGCATTTGATGAAGAAATTCTCGAACTAATTCAAACCCTCGAATTCAACAGTAGTAGGAGGTGAACGCTGCATCTTATGCAGTGATGGCGAATTGCGGAATTGTTTAAGTACACGTCAGATCGCCGGTGCTCTCAGTTTCAAAAAGTCCCTGTCCATAAAACCCTCTTAAAATTCAAAACCGGATTGCTTGATGAATGCGGATTCGCCGCATAACCTTTGTATGCAATCCTTTGGCGCCACCGCTTCCTAATGCTAAACCTATTTGGGGCTGTTTAATCTCTGTCATATTACTTTTACAGATCCCTTTTTGAGCCGAGGCTCTTATATATCTGCTCCATCTTTTGTTGACACACTTACTCCTTTGCACCTCCACCCAGCACCTTATAGAGCGTTACCAGATTAGTCAGCTTAGAGAGGCGAACGGCGATTAGACCCTGCTGTGCGCCATAAAGCGAGCGTTGCGCATCCAGAACGCTCAGGTAGCTGTCAATCCCGCTTTTATAGCGTGCATTAGAAAGGAGATGGCTCTGAGCTGTGGCATCTACGAGGGACTGTTGAGCTTCCATCTGGTTCCCCACGGTTCCCCGTTGGGCCAGCGCATCGGCAACCTCTTTGAAGGCGCTCTGGATTGCCTTTTCGTATTGAGCCACGGCAATTTCGCGATCAATTTTTGCTGCCCTGAGATTGGCCAGGTTACTGCCGGCATCGAAGAGCGGTAAAACAATTTGCGGTGCGAAAGTCCAGGTGTTCAAGCCGGATTTGAACAGTCCGGATAACTCGGTGCTGATAGTTCCGATATTGCTGCTCAGAGAGATGCGGGGAAAGAAAGCTGCCCGTGCCGCACCGATATTAGCGTTGGCCCCTTTCAGCTGGTTTTCGGCCTGGAGAATGTCAGGACGGCGTTGAAGGACCTCGGAGGGCAGTCCACGGGATATATCCTTCAGCGCCGTAACCGTACCCAGCTCCCTTGGCAGAAGATCATCAGAAACCGTTGACCCGACCAACAGCGTCAGGGCGTTTTCGTCCCGGGCAACTGTTCCGGTGTATCGGGCTATATCCACGCGTGCCGCATCCACGCGGGTCTGTGCCTGCCGCAGGTCCAACTCGGACGAGGCTCCCACTTCAAAGCGGCGCTGAATAAGTTTGTAAGAGGTTTCTTGTGCCGTAAGAGTATCCTGCGCCAGTTTAAGCAGTTCTCGATCAGCAGCCAGGGTCAGGTAAGTGTTGGCAACATCGGCGACCAGGACGATCTGCGTGCTGCGGCGGGCCTGTTCGGTGGCGAGGTACTGCTCCAGCGCACGATCTTTCAGACTTCGGATACGTCCGAAAAAGTCAATCTCCCATGAGCTGACGCCCAGGTTGACGCTGTATTGTTCGACGGTCATCGTCTGTCCGGTTTCGGAAATGCTTGAAGGCACTCGTTCTTTGCTCCCTATGCCGGCAGCATTTACAGACGGAAAGAATTCGGCGCGCTGTATCCGGTAGACCGCCCGCATTTTTTCGATGTTGAGTGCGGCCACCCGCAGGTCGCGGTTGTTGGCCAGGGCCAATTCGATGACCTTCCGCAGCTTTTCAGCTACAAAAAAATCGCGCCATGCAATGTCGGCGGCAGGCATATCATCCGGCTTGGCAGCGACTTCCTTGTAGGCAGGGCCGTTCGGCCATTCAGTCGGAACAGGCAATGCCGGCTGAGAGTATTTCGGGGCCATGGTCGAGCAGCCGGTTAAGGTTATCATTGTTGCGAATAAAAACCATTTTTTGAAAGTCATCTCAGTTCACCTCCGGGGAGTTGCCGGCAATATCGGATTCTACGGGGGGATGCTTCTTCCTGAACAAGCGGAAGACTAAAACAAAGAAAAACGGAATGAAGATCAGATCGATAAAGGTGGCCGATAGCAGCCCGCCGGTAACAGCAGTGCCGATGGCGTTCTGAGCTGCGGCGCCGGCCCCTTTGGTAAGCGCCAGCGGCAGTGTGCCGAAGAAGAACGCCAGCGAGGTCATGATGACCGGGCGGAGACGAATCCTCACCGCTGCCAGGGTAGCCTCAACCAATCCAAGCCCCTGGTGCAGTTGGGCCTTGATGAACTGGATAATCAGGATGGCGTTCTTGGTGGAAAGTCCAATGGTGGTGAGCAGCCCGATCTGGAGATATACATCGTTGGGGAGTACCCGCAACGTAACCGCCGTAACAGCACCCACAAGCCCCAGCGGTATCATCAGCATATTGACAAAGGGGATGGACCAGCTTTCATACAGGGCCGCCACGCTGAGAAACACCACCAGCAGCGAAATCGCATAGAGCGCCGGCGCCTGTGCGCCCGCATGCTTCTCCTCGTAGGAGAGACCTGTCCACTCATAACCGGCCCCCGGCGGCAGTTGGGCTGCCATCTTTTCCATTTCAGCCATTGCTTCACCAGTGCTTATACCGGGCGCAGCCTGTCCCATGACCTCCACGGATGGTATGCCGTTGTAACGCTCCAGGCGTGGCGAGCCATACTGCCAACGGGCGGTGGCGAATGCCGAGAACGGCACCATGTCGCCGGCGCCGTTGCGAACATACCATCTGCCGATATCCTCCGGCAGCATCCGGTATTGTGCGTCCGCCTGGAGAAAAACCTTCTTGACCCGGCCATTTTCGATGAAGTCGTTGACGTAGGAACTCCCCCAGGCAGTAGCGAGGACACTGTTGATGTCCGCCAGTGAGACTCCAAGTGCGCCGGCTCTCACATCATCTATGTCGAGCTTGAATTGGGGGCTGTCATCCTGACCGTTGGGCCGCACTGCTATCAGTTTCGGATTTTTCATTGCCATACCCAACAGCTGGTTACGCGCTTCCATCAGCTTCTCATGCCCTATGCCGCCACGATCCTGCAGCATGAAGTCAAAGCCGTTTGCCTGCCCCAGTTCCACCACCGCAGGTGGTGAAAAGGCAAAGGCAAGACCATCCTTGATACGGGAGAAAGCGCCCATGGCCCTGCCGGCAACAGCCGGCGCCTTCAGGTCAGGGGTCCGGCGGAGTTTCCAATCCTTCAGCCTGACAAAGGCAAGCCCCATGTTCTGGCCACGACCGGCAAAGCTGAATCCGGCAACCGTGATCACGGCATCAACCGTTTTTTGTTCCTTCTCCTGAAAGTGCTGTTCCACCTGTTCGATGACCTTAAGCGTTCGCTCCATGGTGGCGCCGGCAGGGAGCTGAATCTGACAGATAATGAAACCCTGGTCCTCATCCGGCAGGAAGGAGGTGGGGAGACGCATGAAAAGGAAGACCATCCCCGCAACGATGGCGCCGTAGATGATTAGGTAGCGCACCGGCTTGCCGAAGGAACGTCCGACAATGCCCTCGTACTGTTCTCTGCGGCGTTCAAACCATTTATTGAACCTGCGGAAAAACCACCTGAACCAGCCTGACTCTCCCGCTGTATGCCCTTTCGCTACCGGTTTGAGCAAGGTGGCGCAGAGGGCCGGGGTCAGGGTCATGGCAAGCAGCACCGAGAGGATCATTGCGGAAATGATGGTTATGGAAAACTGACGGTAGATGACACCGGTAGAACCGCCGAAAAACGCCATCGGCAGAAAGACCGCCGTCAGCACGGTGGCGATGCCCCAGAGCGCGCTGGTGATCTGCCCCATGGATTTGATGGTTGCCTCCTTGGGGGACAAACCTTCTTCACTCATGATCCGTTCCACGTTCTCGACAACGACGATGGCATCGTCAACAAGTAGACCGATGACAATGACCAGAGCGAACATGGTCAGGGTGTTGATGGAAAAACCGCTGGCGGAGAGCACTCCAAAGGTGCCGAGCAATACCACCGGCACGGCAATGGTGGGGATCAGGGTGGCGCGGATGTTCTGCAGGAAGATGAACATGATGACAAATACCAGGAAGACCGCCTGGGCCAGGGTCTTGACCACCTCTTCGATCGAAATCTTGACGAACGGTGTGGTGTCATAGGGATAGACCACCTTCATGCCGACGGGGAAGTATTTTGATAGTTCCTCCATTTTTGACTTGACCCTGTTGGCGGTATCCAGGGCATTGGCGCCGGCTGCCAGACGGATTGCCATACCACCCACCGGTTTTCCCTTATAGCGGGCCAGTACGTCGTAGTTCTCAGTGCCGATCTTGCTTTCAGCCACATCCTTGAGCTTGACGGTGGAACCGTCACTGTTGGTGCGCAGAATGATGGCATCAAACTGTTCGACCGTCTGGAGCAAGGTACGGGCGGTGATGGTGGAATTCAGCTGCTGCCCCGGTGTGGCCGGATTGCCGCCGAACTGCCCGGCCGATACCTGGGCGTTCTGTGCCTGCAGTGCCGCAATTACATCGTTCGGGGTCATGTGGTAGTTATTCAGCCTGGTCGGGTCCAGCCAAATCCGCATGGCGTTCTGGGAACCGAACATCTGTAGTTCCCCCACCCCCTCGACCCGGCTGACGATATCCTGGATATTGGACACCGCATAATCGGTCAGGGCATTGCGGTCCATGGAGCCGTCTTCCGAGACAAGACCTACTATCAACAGAAAGTTCCTGGTGGACTTGACCACCTGAATCCCCTGGCGCTGGACAATCTGGGGGAGGAGCGGCATAGCCAACTGCAGTTTGTTCTGTACTTGCACCTGGGCAATGTTCGGGTCTGTGCCGGCCTTGAAGGTCAGGTTGATGGCTACCGTCCCCGCAGAGTCGCTGGTGGACGACATGTAAATCAGGTTGTCAATCCCGTTCAGCTTCTGTTCTACGATCTGGGTGACCGTGTCCTGTACAGTCTGGGCCGAGGCCCCGGGGTATATGGCGTTGATGGTGATCTGCGGCGGCGCAATCGGCGGATACTGAGAGACCGGCAATGTCTTGATTGCCAGAAGGCCGATCAACATGATCATGATGGCGATCACCCAGGCAAAAATCGGACGATTGATAAAAAATCTGGGCATAGAGCGGCTCCTTTACTTTTTTGCTGCTGCAGGTTGTGCAGCAGCGGCCGGAGTTGCGTCCGGCTTGCTGCCGAACGGCACTACCTTGACCTGGCTGCCGGGTCGTACCTTCTGCAGCCCCTCCAAAATCACCCGATCACCGGCTTTCAGTCCTCCACTCACCAGCCATTTGTCTCCAATCGAGCGTTCAACCTTGAGCACACGCAGTTCAACCTTGTCGGATCCGTCCACCACTAATGCAGTAGGGTCTCCTTTGCCATTGCGGGTTACACCCTGCTGTGGGACAAGGACCGCCTGATCATTCACCCCTTCTTCGATGATAGCGCGTACGTACATGCCCGGTAACAGAGTATGCTTCGGATTGGGAAAGACCGTACGCAGGGTGATAGATCCGGTGCTCTGATCTACAGTGACTTCGGAGAACTTCAGGGCGCCTTCCAACGGATAAGGGGCGCCGTTTTCGAGGAGCAGCTTGACCCTTGACTGTCCGGCGCCTGCACTCCTGAGCCGGCCGCTCGCCAGTGCTTGTTTCAGGACCATCATTTCAGCGCTTGACTGGGTAACATCAACGTAGACCTGATCAAGCTGCTGAATCGTCGCAAGAGCTGCTGCCTGACTTGCCGATACCAAAGCTCCTACCGTAACCGATGATCTGCTGATTCGCCCGGAAATGGGCGCGGTGACACTGGTGTATGCCAGATTGATGCGTGCGATTTCGAGTGCGGCCTTCCCTCCCTCGACGTCAGCTTCGGCCTGCTTAAGCGCCGCGCTTGCATCGTCGTAGTCCTGCCGGCTGACCGCATTGATGTCCACCAGTTCCTTGTACCGCTCTGCTTTGAGCCGGACCGAAATAATGTTGGCCTCCGACCGGCTCAGATTCGCCTTGGCACTGGCATAGGCCGCCTGGTAGGTGGCCGGGTCGATCCGGTAGAGCACCTCGCCGGCCTTGACATCCGTACCTTCAGTGAACAGCCGCTTCTGAATTATCCCTCCCACCTGCGGACGCACTTCAGCAACGAGGTAGGCTGACGTTCGGCCGGCCAATTCCGTAGTAAGCGCTACACGTTCCGGCTTCACGACCATAACCGTCACCTCGGGTGGACGGCTCTGCATAGGTCCGCCGGCCCCGTTCTGTTTTCCACATGCGGTCAACATCAGGCTTCCAATGAGAATACCCGTAAAAAAAAATAGTTTAACGCTGTAATACTTTTGCATATAACACCTCTTGGAATTGATTGTAAATTCTTTATTAACGTCGTTCCATGAAGAGCGTCAACCGCTGTCTCATTTAGCGCTTGAGACTCTCCCAGCAGGCCATGACGATCTGCTCAATCATACTGTCGTCCAGCACGATAAATCCAAGGATATGGTCCCGCGCTACTAAAAGCAGTGGGCCGAAAGCCAAGGCAAAAAGAACGACAAGAGGTAATTTTTTTATAACTTGTTGATCTCTTCCCTGCACAAAAACATCCTTGAAAATGTCTGTATTCTCGGGTTTTCCCAGGATTTCATCCCTGCGGCAGGCGACTCCATAAGGAGAGTTATGGAATTGCTCCACATAACGGAAATCAAGGTGATTATCAATCAAATATTGTAGAAGCTTGGTGCCCAGGTGCAGAAACTGCTCCCGGAAGGGCATCTCCGTCGAATAACCTTCCTGAAGAAAAGCCCTGATCTTTTCCTCAATCTCCCGATATAGCTCCTTGATGAGCACATCCTTGCTCTCGAAATACAGGTAAGATGTCCCGGCAGCTACTCCAGCCCTGGCAGCGATCATAGCCATTGTGGCCCCCTGGAAGCCATGCTCGACGATAAGTTCGAGTCCTGCACGAACTATCTTGCTGCGCTTGTCCGACCGTGACATAAATTAATAACCGCCGTATAATGAATGAATGCTCATTCATTATAATATTTGTTTTTAATCTCCTTGTCAAGAACTTTGTCTTTTAGAATCCATGCTATTCTGCTTCTACTCCCGCTGGAGCACATCAATGGGAAATGGATCTTCCACTCAGATGTTCATAGGTGGACGCTGCATCCTTCGATAGAACAGGTGAGTTTATACCGGCGGAGCGATTGTTACTATTACCCTCATATCACTTATTGCCAAAATGCCGTGTGGTTCGCGTATGTCTGAAATCAAAACATCACCCGGATTAGCAGGCAATGTTAATCCATCCTTCCCTAAAAATTCGCCTTCACCTTCAAGGACCACAATGCTTAACTGTCCTTCTACATCATGGGAATGAATTCCTAATTCCTGACCGCTCTTGAAATTGAAATTTATTACCCTGAAATAGGGTGAATCGTGAATTAATAACTTTTGCATACCTTTATCGCTGAATCCGCTTTCTTTAAACACTTCGGTCCGTTTCATCATTGTTAATTCTCCTTTTGATAATGTTATATCTTAAAAGTATATAAAAATAAAGCATGATTGACAATCAGAGCGAAGGAAGAATGTCAACCCGGATTATTCACAAAATCGGCAACCGGAACCGAGGATAGAGTATTTGAGCGGTTTTTTTTGCCGATAGTCAAATACAATTTATAATAATAAAGAGGCAAAAGCCTCGCAGGGAGGAACGACCGAGAATGAGCGAAAATACTCCATCCTCGGTTCAGTCAGAAATATTTGTGAATAATCCAGGTTAAGGCAAAATGAAAATGTCCGGTTTTTATACCAAAAAAACCTGAAGCGAAATGAAGAACCCTGCGGCAGAAACCGCAGGGTTCTTAACGTAAGGAATTGTTTTTCATATCCGTTTCAGGGTTTTAAAACCGAACTTATTTTGAAACAAGGCCCCTACAAACCCAGCGCCTCGATAACCTTCTTTCTCTGTTTTTCGATAATCTTCTGTCCCTGTTCCAGATTCCTCAGGACTTCCTTTTTTGCATCATCCGAAAGGTCTTTGCCACGGTCAATAATATCGCTCACCTTGTCTTTTACATCGGAAGCAAAATCGTTGATGCTGTCAACCGCATCCTCAACAAGATTAACGGTCTCCTTTTTTACGCGCCGGGCGGTCTTTGCTATATCCTTTCTCGTGTCCCTGCCGGATTGAGGCGCATACAACAATGCGATACCGGCGCCTACCGCGCCTCCTATCAAAAAGGCCAATGCTACTTTCTTATAATCTTCATCCATAGTTTTCTCCTTTCAGAACTGTCTTTATTTAACTTTAGCAGGGATGCGCACAAGAGTCAACAGCCGCATACCACACGGTTATCCTTTGGCAACATGTGCTGAGAATCAGCAAGCATATTTATCATTTAAAGAAAGGCACGGTTTCCGCGCTAATCGCCGGGCAATTCGCCGATGGGTTCCAAATCTTCCACGCTATCGCATACCGCCTTGATAATCATGATGATGGGCTGATTAAATGATTCTTTCAGGAAACCGAAACTCTATCAAGGCTACAATCGGAATAAAGCAACATCTGTAAAACCTGAGGGCGCGTGTTACAGCCACTAACAACCGTTTTAGTGATGAGATTTTTGTTATCACCTGCTCACAGTAGGAAACACCCTCATTCGCCCTAATAATTCTGTAGAGTACAAGAGATAATTGTTACAAAAGCGGAACCACGGACCATGTGCCAACTGCAAGAAACAAGACCTGACCCCTATAGTTACAACCGAAAGTCCCATAGCTGCTTTTATTAATGCCTCTTTTTCTTCAGCTGTCAATTCAGCCTTTTTTTCGATTTCGCAAAGTAAACTAGTGAGCCTGTCGAGTTCAGATTCATCATTCATATTCATTTTCATTTCTTACATTTAACGCTTGTCATGGGCCGATCGGGGCAATCAACCTTTGCAAAAAACCCGAGAGGCTATTCCCGGTCGGCTCGATGGTGTTATATGTTATTTTTTATAGTAAATCGCTTTTCCCGACGTTGCATTTATTGCATAACGTCTGTAAATTGTCAAATATTGTTTCGCCACCTTTTGACCATGGAATAATATGATCTATATGCAGAATAATCTCAGAATTTTTTGCAGGCGATGCTCCGCAAGAACGACATGAAAAGTTGTCACGCCGCATGACGAGAAAACGTAAACGCCATGTCGGCTGACGCTGTGTCTTACGGGTATCTATTTCAGCACGCTGATCTTCCTGATTATCAATAGGAGGACTAACAGAAATATCTATAGGATCTTCTTTTTCTTGATTGGCATAATTGACGAACTTCTCAAGGGTTTTCCGCCACGAACCAAAATGATTAAGATAAGTATTGGCGCTGTAACGTGAAATAGGTGGCTTGAAATCCTTTTGCCTTGGTTGGCGTCCAACATGCTCCCATACGGAAGCCATATTGTCGAATAGATTTTCTTCGGTTGCTGGTGGTTTCCAACCTGTAGGCTGAAGTTCAGCTATGGCTAATGCTTGAGCCCATGTACCAAAAGCGCGTGTAATAGTAGCGTCCGCAAAATTACCATATAGACGATATTCATTTCTTTGTACTGTACCCGTACCCAGCTTTTTTGCCACTATCCTAAGGTCAGAAATAAGTTCTTCGTCAGGAATATCAATCCGCTTGTTAACACACAAACCACTCTTTGCTAAAGCTTTGTTCCAAGAGCCGAAACGGTTTTGCATAGTAGCCGCACAAAACCTTCCGTGTTTATTATAATCGTCTTTAGTTAAGTAGTCTTTTTTTAATTTTGTTGCCACTGCCACAAGATCATCCAATAACGTTTTATCATGGCAATTTCTGTTATCGGGTTCCAGTTCAAATTTCATTAATTCTTACCTATAACGCGACGGATGAGGTCGCGTCTTTTTGCGTGCTCGATCCGCTTGTTAGCGCGCTTCTATTGGCTTCTCTCGCGCTACGCCCGGATCTCTGTATTCTCAAAACTATGCTCTGTTTTTCTATCCGTCGCGTTAGCGCAGACGCAGCCTTTTCCGTTTCCCGTCTGCTCTTTATTTTGCCGTTTTATTATTTCTGCGGGCGTCCTTTTTAGACGCAGACCGCGTGCCGTTATCTATTTACACGATCTGCGCTCTGTGGCGTCTTTTTGCCGCCTTGCGCCTCGTCTGCGCTAACGTGGAGCTAACCGGTACGCTGTATGCCGCGAAGCGGCATGCAGCGTACCCGAGTTGAGTGATTGGTTAGGCAATTGACGTTACAAATTCGAACACGGCTGTGTGCAATGCCAAAGCTATCGGTCTATCCAATTCAGATATGAACCTCACCCATTTTCCTGGAAAGTTTTGGTGTTGTTATTCTCATTGCACTCCTGAACCATCCCTTTGTAATCAGCTGTCACTTCCAAATCGGCATTAGGGTTATAGACCCAATAGGGTAGGTAAAAGGTCACGGTCACACTCGCCCCTGCTGCCAACGCAGGTGTATTGGCGATAGCGTTGTATGGAGCTCCAGTGGATTGAGATGTTGAAGGGTCAATGATACGTGCAATGCTAGCTACTGCCCCGGCGCTGCCGATATTTTTGATTTCAGCCGTAATGATAGAGCGATGGTTGACGCTGTCCCACTGTGGTCTATCGATTTTAGTCACTACCAAATCGGGGCCAACGCATGAAGCGTCAGCGATACACAAGCAATAAAACTGCTTGTTTTGCTTTGGATTGCCGTTTATATCCGTTGCGTAGCAGACCTGAGTTTTGTCAAACTGATTGCCGTATAAGAAGTGATAAACGCGAAAGGGCTTCTCTAACTTCTTATGGTCTACAAACTTACATACATAGGTCTCAATACTTTTCACCCCCATGTTGTTTTCATGTTCAGCAACCCCGTTAACCCAGACTTTGCAGGTTTGTGGACACGTCATTAGCTCATTCTGGTGGGAGTTTAGGTACCAGCCTGACTTATAGTTGTCCAGCGCATTGTCTTTGACTGGGTCGGCTTGTACAACCCCAGTGCCCAACAACAGAGCCGTTACCACTAACCATTTCAGTGCATCCTTCATTGTTCTTCCCTCCTGAATTATTACCCCAAAAAGATTAGGTTAGGCAAGTTGCTGGGGCATTCAACGTTGCCTAACGTTGCCTTAACCAGCGCGGGCAACCAGCACTGCCAAAAACCAAATCGGCGTTAACCCGCGTCTGGGTTAAAGGCTGTGTTATACGTTTTCCCTTAATTATAAAGTATGCCATCTGGGCAACAAATATTAAAAATGTCCTTGATAAGGTTGTCTTTAGTCGCTATGCCATTTGCCAATGTACCAGAAATAAGATACTCAAAATCAACACAATCATGCGCGAGCTTTTTTGATTGAACATTTAAACTGTCATCGCCAAACTTGCCACAAAAAAGTATCCCTGCGATCAAATAAACTTGAACGTGTCTAAAAAGCGCCCATTGTCTGTTCAGGCGCGCGACTATAGGAAATGACACCATGCCTGTGGGGTTGTCAGAAAGATTACAGATTCTCTCGTAAACTGCCTTCACAAGTTCTTCATTACGACCCACTTCTTCTATTATCTTCTTGACTATGCTTCTTTTCTCACCGGGCTTAAGTCCTCGGAGTTCTGGAAAGAAAACACTTATGCAATTACCAATTTGTTTCAAAAACTCGACATCTTTGTTTTCAAAATAATTGAAATATAAGTCGTTAAAAATATTCCCTGATTTAACATTGCGGTCGGCCAACTTTGATAAGCCAACAAGAAATGAAGGATATAAAAAACTTGGATACAGTTTGTTCTCAAATGTATTGCGAAATGAATAGGGGCTCATCTCCTCGTGGATAAGCGCCCCCGTATTCGGAAGAAAGTCCAACGAATTATGAACAGATAGTAATTTATTAAAACAAGATAATTTATTTGCATTATCAGATGTCGTTGAAATCTCGTACATTAATATGTCGGTAATCAGTATTCGATGTTTTAAGGCTATTTTACTTAAATCATTTACACCTCTTGATGCTTGCAACCAGCTTTTATCAAGGACGATATATGTCATTGTTTATATTATCATTCACGTATAACGCTCAAGCTAAGGGGCGCGGGGCAACCAGCGAAAATTAAAAAAGAAAAACGGCTAATCCCGCGTCCCTCTTGAGCGACTTGTTATGCATTATCTATTTTTCAAATACTGTTCGATTACCTGCTTATGTTTGGCTACGTAATTGCAGCTAGGCTCTTCGCCGCACTTTCGACATTTCAGGTCGTAGGTAGAATTGATGATTTGGCATCGTGGGCAGGCATAGTTTTCCCTAATTTCCTTGAGCCATCGTTTATAACCAATTGACTTGATTCGTTCGAGATTGCTCCAAAGCTCAATCCGATGCGGCATTGCAGATTGAAACTGTTTCAGGTTATCGCAGGGATACTCTTCACATTCGCTGCAAAAGTCGATGCCTCGTTCAGCTGCGCAAGCGAACATGTTGCATTTCTCGCAATAAGGCAACCTCTTGTCCGACCGGCACCCATAACACTTGCTCTCTTCCTCCGAAAAATGCAATTGTGCCGCAAGCCTTTTGAGCCTTTCAGGATCTTCAGTGGTGGCAATAAACCATGAGCACGCCTCACAGTAAAGGCCACATACAGCGGCTAATTTTTTGTCCAATTCTCCAGAGTGATTTTCTTCTTTTTGCATGACGCCCCCCACCCTCATTTACTGATGTATGCCTTTGTTCTTTCGTTGCATAACAATATTATTAACTGGTTTCTCGTTATCATACGCAACGCCTAAAGATAATGCAATAAATTTGACAATTTATT
>JBAZWR010000035.1:0-21530 GCA_041660325.1 Thermodesulfovibrionales bacterium
TTGGAAACCACATTGCATTTGGATTGAAAGAGGAAGAATATATTCTTGTCAATTCCCGCAAGGGTCTCGAAATTTCCCTGTCCTTTGCTGATAATGAGCCGGGCGGCGCTGAATGCCTTTTGAAATCCGGAGGACGTCCACGGAAGGATTGTGCCTACGGCGTCCGAGCCGTTTTCAATAACCTCACAAATTTTTGTCAGGCCTGATTCTTCCGCATCAACCATAGTTGAATCGTTGATGACCGGCGATCCCTTTACAGCGGCCCGAATCTTTTTACCCGACGCCGTTAAATGTTCTATGAGCAGCCTGTCAAAGACGATCTCTCCTGCATTATCGGTTAAATAAAGAATTTCATCCGTATCGGCAACTGCATCTCTGAATGCAGTATAATCATCAACAGCCAAATTCGTACTCAGCGCCCTGTCAACGGTCCCTTCTATGTCTACGGAAGTAAATATCCCGAAGTCTATGATATTGCCGGCAATCGCCAGCCTTGCAGCGGTACCTAAAGGGTCGGGGTTTTTATCCATCAAGGCTTTCATCGAAGGATAGAGATTGAGAGCGATCTTGTTATAACGCGCTTTTATCTCCCGGAATGGATCTTTCCCCAGCATCTGGCGGATTTTTCTGTGAATAAAGGTAGTAGTATAAGCAGGCGGTTGAGAGGTGTCCGTGTCACGTATATATTCAAGAGTGCTTTTTAATACCGCTTCCTGCAATGCCTCGTCGTCCGTACCAAGCCGCAAGGCGATAAGAGACTGACGCAAAAAGCATGGGAAACAATCCAGATGGACCTTCATTACCTGTCTTTATTGCCTTTTAATACTTTTACCTTTTGCTCCACTTCCTGTGCCATTTGCTTTTTGTATTCCATTAACTTTTTAGTCATTCCCTTATCTTTTACGGCGATTATCCGTGCTGCAAGGATCGCGGCATTTTTTGCGCCTGCCTTGCCGATTGCCATGGTTGCAACAGGCACTCCCGGAGGCATCTGGACCGTAGAAAGAAGCGAGTCAAGGCCCTTGAGCGAAGAAGAATCTATGGGTACTCCTATTACCGGGAGAGTTGTATGGGCTGCGATCACTCCGGCAAGGTGGGCCGCCATGCCGGCACCCGCGATTATAACATCTATACCCTTTTTCTCCGCTTCAACGGAAAGTCTCACAGTGCGTCCCGGCGTTCTGTGTGCAGAGGCGATGGTCATCTCATAAGGGATCCCGAATTTCTTCAACAATTCGCCGGCAGTTTCCATAACCGGCAGATCGGAATCACTTCCCATAATTATTAAAACCTGTGGTTTCATATCATCTCCTTCAGAAATTTTCATAGTCTTTTCCATCAAAACTTATTTTTTCTGCCGCGTTACAGGCTTTCCTCTTTGCTTCATCCACATCCGATCCAAGAGCTGATACCCCGAGGACCTGTTCACCGGTAGCGACGATATCCTTGCCGATGAATGCCGTGTTTTCATGGAAGATAAAGGTATCCTTACCTGTTTCGTTAAGTCCGCTGATCACGGTTTCCTGCGGAGAATTTTTTGCGGAAATCATAATGCATGCAGAGGTCTCCATTTTCCATTCTACTTTCGTTTCAGAAAGCCTTTCTTCCATAACGGCCATCAATATCTCTGTAAGGTCCGTTTGCAGTCTCGGCAGGATGGTCTGGGCGTCTAAATATTCAAAGCCGCAATTGATATCAAAGATAGAGACCTTGGCATCTTTTATAAGCACTTCAGCAGAGATAATGCCTTTGTATGCTATACCTTCCGAAACAAGGGCCTTTAACAAAGGGGGTATGGTTTTATACATGACAATATTTTCAAGGCTTTTTCCATCAACAGATGCGGGGCTAAAACCTCCGGTTGCTTTTGAACATATATCATTAGTAACGTATTTTTTCACACTTGCAAGAGGTTTTATGGTGGTTCCGTCCGTCAGGAATACAAAAGATACCCTCTCTCCCTTTAGACCTTCCTCAATAATTACCTGTCTGCCGTCATCCCCGAGAAGCTTATCTTTCATGACCAGCTTGAGGACATGCACCGCTTCTTCCACTGTCTGCGCGGAAAAAATACCTTTGTTTTCAGTATGTCCGTCCGTCTTGATTACTATGGGCGCTCCCTTGAGCCTGACATAATCCTCTGCAAGGGTAAATGATGAAAAGACCTTGTATTCCGGGGTCGGGATACGGTAAAGCCTCATCAGGTCTTTTAAGAATACCCTGCCGGACCTTAGCCGGGATGCCGTTCTGTTAGGGCCAAATACCTTGCATCCCTCCCGTTCAAAGACGTCGACAATGCCCTTGGAAAGAAATTCTTCAGAACTGACAATGGTAAGGTCAATCCACTCATATTTCACAAAATCAATGAGGGCTTCCGCATTATGAGGGTTTACATCAATACATTCGGCAATTCCGGCAATGCCTGCATTTCCGGGACAGCAGTAAATCCTGTCTATATGCTTGCTTTGGGAGAGTTTCCATATAACGGCATGTTCATTCCCCCCCCTGCCTAAAACAAGAACTTTCAATAAAACCTCTTTCTATCGGTTATTTCTTTTCACCGGTTGCAAAAACTTATTACAAACGGCAGGGCTGATGCGATGAAAAGGTCTTGTAGCGACACCTTAATGTACTTTGATACTGCGCTCCGACCTTTTTCTGAAAGACATAGCAGGGTGGATCTGCATTTATATGTTCGGAATATAGTCCTTTGTCGCATTAGTCCCGAAAGCTTTCGGGATTCATCGTGTCTGCCCTGTCGTTTATGCAACGTTTAGGTCTTTTCAGTTACTTTCGTTAGATAATCCGCAATGATCGTATCGTACCTTGAAGTATGTTTGAAGACTTTTTTTGCAAGTTCCAGCCTTTTACTATAGCCCAAGTCGCCGTTCCGACTCTTCATCTCTTTAATGATCGGCTCATAATCTGCGGGATCAACAACAACGGCAACATCCTTAAAATTCTTAGACGCCGAACGCAGCATTGTCGGTCCACCGATATCGATGTTCTCGATAGCATCATCGAAGGTGACGTCGGGTTTTGATATGGTCTCTTCAAAGGGATAGAGATTGACCACTACCATATCAATCAATTCAATTCCGTACTTCTTTATTTCTTCCATATCCTTTGGGTTGTCCCGTCTGGAGAGCAAGCCGCCATGCACCTTTGGATGAAGGGTCTTGACTCTTCCGTCAAGCATCTCCGGCGAGCCGGTATGTTCCGATACATCCTTTACAGGAATTCCCGCGTCCCTTAAAACCCCGGCCGTTCCTCCTGTTGACAGTATCTCAATTCCCATTGCGCTCAACTCTTTTGCAAAATCTACCAATCCTTTTTTGTCGGACACACTGATAATCGCTTTTTTAATACGCGCCATAAAGCCTCCCTTCATATAAAATAATTCCAAAATCCAATCTCTAAATTCTGAACGGAAAAAACATCTAATCCAAAAACTGCAGATATCCAAAATAAATTTATTTTAGACATCCGCAGTTTCTCTGAGAGTTTAATTGTATTTTTCGGATTAATTCTACTCAGCTTTTTTTAGGATTCAGAGTTTCGAATTTAGGATTTTCCTTTTATGTATCCTTTTTCCATCATGCTCGTGAATAGCCCATCTCCTATTATGACATGATCAAGGACCTTTATGCCCACTATATCGCCTGCATCAACAAGCCGTTCCGTAATAAGGATATCCTCACGGCTTGGGGCCGGATCACCGCTCGGATGGTTATGGACAAATATGACCGAGGCTGCGGATTCCTTAATAGCATCCCTGAATGCCTCGCGGGGATGTATAAGTGAATTGGTAAGCGTGCCTTCCGATATGCGGCTGTCTCTGAATATCCTGTTTTTTGCATCCAGCATCGCGCAGTGGAATACTTCTCTTTTGATGCTGCTTAATAGTTGACTGTAATAAAGGAAAACGTCATTTCCTGACAAAAATTGGGGTCCCCTGGCATTTGATTCTCCAAGAAGACGCCTGCCAAGTTCAAAGGCAGCTTTTATTTGGGCGATCTTTGCGCTTCCCATACCTTTGAAACCCGAGAATTCCGGTACGGCTGCCTGCTCGATGCCCCTCATATTTTCAAAAGAATTCAGCATCTCCATCGCAAGATCTATTGCGCTTTTCCCGCCCCCTCCGGTGCGGAGTATAATAGCAAGAAGCTGGGCATCCGATAGTGACCGGGCGCCGTATTTCAGGAGCCGCTCTCTCGGTCTTTCGCCTTCAGGCCATTTTTTTATACTCTGATACCCCATAAGATTGCAAAAATTTTAGCATCTGCAACAATTATTGGTAAAGCTCTATTTGACGGCGCCCTTTTTATTTGATAATATTTTTGTTGTACAATACATAACATGTAAAGAGAATAAATTTGAAACCGGTTTACAGAGGAAGGGGATAAAATAGCGTTTAACTTATTTTCTGTGGTTAAATTTCGACAATACAATCAGGAGGAACAGGTGAGGACTAAGGAAAAGGAAGCATATTTCAATCAGAGAGGGTTTACCCTTGTTGAACTCATCGTGGTAATGGTCATCCTCGGCATGCTGGCAGCCCTTGTTTTCCCGAAATTGATCTCAAAGGTTGGCAAGGGAAAAACAAGTGCGGCAAAAACCCAGATAGAGCTGCTTGGACAGGCCCTCGATCAGTTCAGGATGGAAACAGGCAGATACCCTACGACAACGGAAGGATTAAATGCCCTCCAAACCAATCCGGGAATAAATGGATGGGATGGACCATATCTGAAAAAAGGCGTACCAAATGATCCATGGGGCAGGCCGTATCACTATGAATCACCGGGCCAGCACAGCGATTATGACATTATTACCTATGGAGCCGATGGTTCACCGGGAGGTGAAGGCGAGAATAAGGATGCAAACAGTTGGGAATAAAAAAGTCCACGATAGGTCTCATGACTGACATTTTTTGTCAGCACGATAGCTTTTCAGGTCTCATAAAATATTGACCCGGTTTAATCAAAGCTTAGAGTTTTAGTAGAAGTAAACCATATAAACATATTGATAATTTTATGAAATTTTAGTATAGTAACGATTGCATTACACCTATCTTAGGGTTTGGCACAATGATTGCTTTTATAAGAGAAAGCGAAACTGAAGGAGGTGATGTAGCAAAGGAAGATTTTTATGCGGGGTTAAAGGTGGTCATTATCTTTGATTAATGACTAATGACGAATTACAAATAATTTTTAACAAGGGGGAAAAAGATGTTTAAAACAGTTGACCAGATGAAGAAAAGGGATGAAAGAGGTTTCACCCTTATCGAACTTTTGATCGTCGTAGCGATCATCGGAATCCTCGCAGCGATAGCAATCCCCGGTTATATCGGCATGCAGGAGAGAGGAAGAAAAGGGGCCATCCAGAGAACAGCCACATCTTCCGAGCCGGAGCTCACGGGATGGATGTTAGCAGCAAAGAAAGCAGGTACTCCTCAGGGTGCTCTCGTAGAAGTTGATTCAAACTGGGACGGCGCTGTCGGCCCCATGGACAATGATGCTCTTGCAGCCGCTGGTGTTGTAGCGACTTTTGTTGCGGCGAGAAACGTTACTGAGAAATCTCCATGGGGCGGAAACCTTTGGGTTGATGCTGCTTCAGGCAATGGACAAATCGGTCTTGTCGCATCGCCTGCCGATGATTCAACGATCTCATCAATTACGATGTCTGTATTAGATGGCAAGGGTAACTTTTTGTACACAAAAATCCTTTCTGCTGACTGATTTATCAGGGACGGGACGTCCTCCCGTCCCGTATTTTTTTGGTCAATCGATAAAATGAGCCACGGGTATGTATAGAAAAATTTTGGGACAGAACGGCTTCACCCTGATTGAACTGCTCATTGTTGTGGCAATCATCGGTATATTAGCGGCTATTGCAATCCCCGGTTATATAGGTATGCAGGATAGAAGTAGAAAAGGGGCAATACAGAGAACAGCCACAGCGGCGGAGCCGGAACTTCAAGGATGGCTAAATGCTGTAAAGAAAGCAGGTACTCCTCAGGGTGCTCTCGTAGAAGTTGATTCAAACTGGGACGGCATTGTCGGCCCTGATAATAACAACACTCTCGCATCTAATGGTGTTGTAAATACTTTTGTTACCGCGAGGAACAATGTGGGTGAGAAATCTCCATGGGGCGGAGACCTTTGGAAAGACGGTTGTCCTCCGAATGCCGGGCAGATATGTCTTGAAGCATTACCTATCGATGATTCAACGACCTCATCAATTACGATGTCTGTGTATGATGGCAAGAATAATACTATATATACAAAGGTCATTTCTGCCGACTGATATATAAGTGAAGACAAATGGGCTGACTTTCAGCATAACGTTTTTAATATTTTTTATCTTTCTCCTTTCACTCTGCCCGACAATCTATGTAGGTGACAGCGCCCTTTTTGCAGCCGCCTCTTTCTCTTTAGGCTCCGCCCATCCCCCTGGCTATCCGCTCTATATAATCCTTGGCAAGTTGCTTACATTTATTCCTTTCGGGAATGTTGCGTTTAAGGTAAACCTTGTAAATGCGATCTTTGGCGCCCTCACGTGCCTGATGGTCTTTAAGGTATCTATGGAACTTACTGAAAACAAATATGCTTCATGGGCGTCTGCGCTAATATGCGGTATATCACCTATCTTCTTTATGGCATCCCTAAATGCAAAGGGGGTCTATACACTCAATAGCTTTTTATCAATGACTGTTTTTTACCTCGGCCTCAGGATACTAAATGGGGGGGACTTTGCTAAAAATTCCTTGCTGGGTTTTTTTATCATCGGCCTTGGCATGGGGAACCATCAAACCATTGGATTTATGGGACCTGTCTTTTTATTGCCGATAGCAATAAGGTGGAAGGATATAAAGTTGAAATGGATACTTTTAGGCATTCTTTTTTTTTCTATTGGATTTTCTGTAAATCTTTTTCTTTATTTAAGGTCTGTTGCGATGGAACAATCCGGAGGTCTAATTCTTTATTCCTATGCAGGGACATGGAAGCATTTCTTGCGGGTTCTTCTGCGGGAGGACTATAGCGCCTCCACTCCTAATGCTATTGCTGCTGGACTGTCCCTTGGCGCGGCATGGTTCTATGGCCTCAAAAACAGTCTTTTGCACGTTGCCTTTTATAGCACAAGACCGGTTTTACCATTTCTTTTCTTGGGTGGGATAGGACTATTCAAAAAAACAAAGATATTGGCTTATTTTTTGTTCGCCATAATTATATGGTTTCTCTTGCTTGGCAGAATGGTCAGTGCATCTCCGGAACCGAGTACTAAGGATATCCAGACAGTCTCCGTATATTTTCTACCTGCCATACCTATACTATATAGCCTTATCTCCGTGGGGTTTAACGCAGTCATTGCCTTTGTAAAAAGAAGGCCGTGGAAGATGATGCCCCGATTTATCCCGTATGCGATAGCAGTATTGCCGTTTATATTGTTACCGTATTCCCTGAAATCGTTCAGCCTTAATAAAAGCTTCCTCGCTTATGATTATGGAAGGGATATGCTTGCTTCATTTCCCGTGAAAAGCCTGCTTATGAATTATACAGATAATGCAATGTTTACAGTCTTCTATATGAGGACAGTGGAAAGATTTCGTGAGGATGTGTTGGTTATGAATACTGCAGGCGGGGAAGATATATATGGTCTTGAGAGCGCACCTCCATGGAAATACTCCGGGCTTTTTCCTGATTTTTATAAAAGTCAAAAGAGCAAAATAGAAGAAATAAGCAGGGACTTTGCCGGGAAAGAAAAACTCTTTGCAAATACTTCAGGTAAACTAACAAAGATTATTTCTCGGAATTATAATTATTACCCGTATATTTTTTCTGTAGCACTTTACTCAAAATATATGAACATGACAGGTATAGAAGGTTTCAAGAAGGAAATGAGAGATGATTTTAAATTAAACTATAATAAAATAAATTATGAACGTGTAATTGAACTACCTTTCACGGAGGATTTTCTTTTGAGAGAGCTGCTGAATATATATGCCTTTAATACTATGCTCTATGCAGATTTTATCAAAAGGGATGGTAAGGAAAAGGAAGGAACCGAATTTTATGAGAAAGCTTTTTTAATGGGATATCCTGAACAGTTTTTATGGCCGTTCATAGACTTTCTTCTGGAGGACGAAAGAAAAAAAGAGGCATTTGCTCTGATCAATGAACTTAAAAATGCAGAAGGTTCATATGGGGAACTTGCAAATCTTCTGGAGCAAAAGGCTATCTCAACAATAAAGGTGGAAAAGATAGATAATTGAAAACAAATTTAAACATAAAGGAGCTAAACACTTTATGAAGGTAATACTATTAGCCGGCGGTTTTGGGACAAGAATAAGTGAAGAATCACATCTACGGCCAAAACCCATGATCGAAATAGGAGATAAACCACTAATATGGCACATCATGAAAACATATTCCTATTATGGATTCAATGATTTCATAGTCTGTCTGGGGTATAAAGGATATATCATAAAAGAATATTTTGCCAATTATTTCCTGCATCAGTCGGATATCACGATAGATTTAGATAAAAACAGGATAGAAGCTCATGATTCAAAGGCAGAACCATGGAAAATTACATTAGTAGATACTGGTTTAAATACCCTGACAGGCGGAAGAATCAAGAGGGTCAGAAAGTACCTTAACAAAAATACTTTCATGCTTACATATGGTGACGGGGTTGGAGATATCGATATCAGAAGATTGCTCGACTTTCATAAAAATCACGGTAAATATGCTACGATAACTGCGGTTCAGCCGCCCGGCAGATTTGGGTCCATGAATCTGGGTGACGGAGATAATGTTCTTTCATTTCAGGAAAAGCCGAAAGGTGATAACGCATGGATCAATGGAGGGTTTTTTGTTTTGGAACCACAAGTAATGGATTACATAGAGGGAGATGAAACACTGTGGGAAAAAGAGCCACTTGAACGGTTAGCTAAAGATGGACAGCTTTTGGCATATAAACATTATGGTTTCTGGAAACCTATGGATACATTGAGAGATAAAACAGAACTCGAAAATCTCTGGAACTCTGAAAAATCGCCGTGGAATGTATGGGACAGACATAATAATTTATGATTGAGGGAAGTTTCTGGAACAATAAGAAGGTTTTTATAACAGGACATACCGGCTTTAAAGGTTCATGGTTATGTTTATGGCTTCAATCCCTGGGAGCAAAGGTTACCGGTTATGCCTTAAAACCGCCTACAACCCCTAATATATTCGAACTTTGTGAAATTGCCGGACTTGCTACTTCTGTTATTGCCGATATAAGGGATATCATTACTCTAAAAGAAGCAGTCTATTCAGCGCAACCCGAGATAGTCATTCATATGGCAGCGCAGCCTTTGGTAAGGGAGTCATTTAAAAATCCGGCAGAAACATATTCCGTAAACGTAATGGGGACTGTAAATCTTTTTGAAGCTGTAAGAAATTGTAAAAGTGTCAGGGCTGTGATTAATGTCACATCTGATAAATGCTATGAGAATAAAGAATGGCTCTGGGGATACAGAGAAAACGATCCCCTTGGCGGATACGACCCTTATTCAAACAGCAAGGCATGTGCTGAACTCGTAACTTCGTCATACAGGAATTCTTTTTTTAATCCCGGGGGGTTCCATGTTCATGGCGTCGGACTTGCTTCTGCGCGATCAGGGAACGTTATAGGTGGAGGGGACTGGGGTGCTGACAGGTTAGTTCCTGACTGCATCAGAGCTCTTTTAGCCGGAGAAAAGATAATTATCAGGAATCCTGATTCAGTCAGGCCATGGCAGCATGTATTAGAGCCATTGAGCGGTTACCTTTTATTGTCACAAAAGCTTTATGAAAATGGTCCCGGATACGCCGGAAGCTGGAATTTCGGACCTGACGATATCGATGTGAAACCGGTAAAATGGATCGTTGAGAAGATCTGTGAAAAATGGGGACAAAATGCTTCTTACGAAATAGATAAAGGTACCCAGCCGCATGAGGCTCATTACCTCAAACTGGACTGTTCCAATGCAAAAGCTCAACTGGGCTGGCATCCCGGATTGAGATTAGAACATGCTATTGATATGGTGATTGAATGGACAAAGGCCTTCAAAGCGGGTAAAGATGTGAAAGAGGCATGCATGCAACAGATAAAAACATATCGGGACCACAAAATAGAAACGCAATATGAATAGTAAAGAAAATGCCTTAAGAAGACAGACGGTTCAATCCGCAATAAAATATTACAAAACCAAATATAAAAAGAAAAAACCTTTTGTTCCGGGTGAACGCATCTCTTACGCCGGACGTGTGTTTGATGAAAAAGAAATAGCCAATCTTATAGAAGCTTCCCTCGAATTCTGGCTCACTGCGGGCAAATATGCGGCAAGATTCGAAAAGGAATTTGCAAACTTTCTTGGAGTAAGACATTGCTCCTTAACTAACTCAGGGTCATCTGCAAATCTTTTGGCCTTCATGGCCTTAACATCACCCGATATCGGCAACAGAAGAATAAGGAGGGGAGACGAAGTGATAACCGTGGCAGCAGGTTTCCCTACAACCGTTGCGCCTATAATACAGTTTGGTGCAATTCCGGTTTTCCTCGACATTGGACTGCCTTCATACAATGTTGACTGTTTCATGCTCGATCAAGCGCTTTCAGACAGAACCAAAGCAGTAATGCTCGCTCATACCCTTGGTAACCCGTTTGATTTACAGACCGTTAAGGATTTCTGCGATAAGAATGACCTCTGGTTGATAGAGGACAACTGTGACGCCCTTGGTTCACGTTATTTATACAACAACAAATGGATATATACCGGCACTCTCGGTCACATAGGGACATCAAGCTTTTATCCGCCGCATCATATGACGATGGGTGAAGGCGGAGCAGTCTATACAAATGAAATAAAACTGAAACGTCTGATCGAGTCATTCAGAGACTGGGGCAGGGACTGCCGGTGTCAGTCCGGACATGATAATACCTGCAAAAAGCGCTTTAAATGGCGGTTAGGGGAACTTCCGTATGGTTATGACCATAAATATATATATTCTCATTTCGGCTATAACCTGAAGATAACAGACATGCAGGCAGCAATCGGATGTGCCCAGCTGAAAAAACTGCCATCTTTTATTGAAGTCCGTAAACGCAATTGGAAATTTTTGAGGGATGGCTTAACAGATCTGACCGATAAATTTATTTTACCGGAAGCTACTTCCGGTTCAGATCCCAGCTGGTTTGGTTTTCTCCTGACCGTGAAAGAAGATGCGGGTTTTTCAAGAGATGATATGGTCCATTACCTTGAATCATGTGGTATACAGACGAGGATGCTTTTTGCCGGGAACCTTTTACGACATCCATGCTTTGACGAAATGAGGGCAAAAAACGAAGGATTTCGGGTAGTTGGAAATTTAAATAATACGGATATGATAATGAGGCAGTCATTCTGGTTGGGTGTATACCCCGGCCTGAGTGAAAAACACTTAAAATATATCATTAAATTAATCAAAGTATTTACGAAGGGAAAGTAGTGCAAGTTGTTTTTTTAGGAACAAATGGCTGGTATGACACAGATACAGGGAATACAGTTTGTACTTTAGTGAAATCTGAAAAGTACCACATTATTTTTGACGCCGGCAATGGACTTTATAAAGTGGATAGTTATTGTGCCGATAAAAAACCTGCATACCTTTTTTTGAGCCATTTTCATCTGGACCATATTGTGGGATTACATACCCTGAACAAAATAAGATGTTTCAGGAAATTACATATTTTCGGCCCTACAGGTTCAAGAAAAATCTTAAAGTCAATAATAAACAGCCCCTTCTCATTACCGTTTTCCAAACTTCCTTTTCCCACTGAAATATACGAACTTCCAAAAGAACAAAAGAAACTGCCATTTTCCGTTGATTCTAAACCGTTGCTCCATTCGTCTCTGACATTAGGTTTCAGAATAGACATAAATGGAAAAGTGATCAGCTATTGTCCTGACACAGGTTATTGTGAAAACGCAGTGGAACTTTCAAAGAATGCAGACCTTCTCATCGCAGAATGTGCTTATAAAAGCGGACAAAAAAGCATAAAATGGCCTCACCTGAATCCGGAAACCGCTGCGAGGATTGCCAGAGAAGCCGGGGCAAAAAAGTTGGCTCTCGTTCATTTTGATGCAAACACATATAAGACATTTGAAGAGAGAAAAGAGGCAGAGCGAAGGGCGCGCAAGACGTTTAAAAATGCTTTTGCTGCTAAAGATGATATGCAAGTCGGGGCTTAATTGAGTATTCTATGTGATGGTTGTGAACAGGACAAAATGGAACTGTTAACGGCAGATTTGGATTACATACTTGAGCATACCGTAGCCTTGTGGGAAGAAGTTCGTAACAGGAGAATATTTATTACGGGAGGTACAGGGTTTTTCGGCTGCTGGCTGCTGGAGAGCTTCGCCCGAGCCAATGAGAGATTGAAGTTGAATGCCTCTGCCCTGGTACTCACTCGCAGTCCTGACGCCTTCCGGCACAGGGCCGGGCACCTTGCTTCCCACCCGGCTATCCGGTTTCACGTCGGAGATGTCCGGTCGTTCAAGTTTCCTAAAGAAGAATTCTCGCATATTATCCATGCCGCAACAGAGACCGGTTCACAACGTAACGAAGAAGATCCTTTGTTGCTGGTGGATACAATTGTGCAGGGGACAAGGCACACCCTGGAGTTTGCCAGACATTGCCGTGCAAAGAAGTTTCTTTTGACGAGTTCCGGGGCCGTATATGGAAAGCAACCGCCGGAAGTGACACATGTGCCCGAAGATTATCAGGGTGGGCCTGATACTACGGATACCCGTTCCGCTTATGGTGAAGGCAAACGTACAGCGGAGCTTTTATGCTCGATTTATGCCAAACAATACGGGTTAGAAGCGAAGATCGCCCGCTGTTTTGCATTTGTAGGGCCGCACCTTCCATTGGACATGCATTTTGCCATAGGGAACTTTATCCGTGATGGAATGCGGGGCAGCCGTATTTATGTGAAGGGCGACGGGAAACCGTACCGGTCATATCTATATGCTGCTGATCTGGCAGTATGGCTCTGGACAATTTTGTTTCGCGGAAAGTCCTGCCAGCCGTATAATGTCGGTTCGGAAAAAGACCTCTCTATCGGCGCGTTGGCAAGGACCGTCGCGAATGCATTTCAGCCTGAACGCGAGGTGCACATTTCAAAACAAGCTGTGGATGGGCAATCGGCTGAAAGATATGTCCCTTCAACAAAAAGAATCCGACTTGAGCTCGGGATTAAGGAAAACATCGATTTGCAGGAAGCAATAAAACGAACTATTCTCTGGTATTCGCGGCAAGTTAACTCAGGGAGATGAATGAAAGGAGGAATGAAATAATGGCTGAAGTAAGAATAGGTGATATGAGTATTCGTCACGGACATCCTTGTATGATAGTCGGAGAGATCGGAATTAATCATAACGGCGACATTGATATTGCAAAGCATCTTATCAATGTTGCTGTAAGTGCCGGATTTAATGCGGTGAAGTTCCAGAAGCGCACAATCGACGTGGTTTACTCGCGCGAAGAACTCGAACGTCCGCGCGAAAGTCCTTTCGGAACAACAAACGGTGATCTGAAACGTGCGCTTGAGTTTGGCAAGAAAGAGTACCGGGAGATTGACCGTTATTGCCGCAAAAACAAGATCATGTGGTTTGCATCCTGTTGGGATGAACAATCGGTGGATTTCATCGACCAATTTGATGTGCCGTGTTACAAGATTGCTTCAGCCTGCCTTACAGATGACGAACTGTTACGTCACACCCGTGCCAAGGGACGGCCGATTATCCTGTCGACGGGCATGAGCACCGTCAAGCAGATCGCTCATGCAGTCAAAGTATTGGGAAAGAAGGACTTGATCATACTGCATTGCACCGGAACTTATCCGGCTTACTATGAGGAACTAAATCTGCGAGTCATCCCATTTTTGCGACAACGATATGGTGTGCCGGTCGGTTATTCCGGCCATGAGACCGGGCTGCCTTCATCGGGTGCGGCTGTAGCTTTGGGTGCATGTATGGTAGAGCGTCATATCACGCTGGATCGGGCGATGTGGGGGACGGACCATGCGGCGTCGCTGGAACCGAACGGATGCACGCGTTTAGTCCGGGATATCCGTTTAATTGAGACGTCAATGGGAGATGGTACCAAGCGCGTCCTGCCCAGAGAGGAAGAGGTAATGAAAAAGCTCCGGCGTGTGGATATATGGCGTAAACATGAGGATTAAGGCTGTTGTCCTGGATGTGGATGGAGTTTTGACAGACGGAACCTTTTGGTGGGGAGGCAGCGGGGAAGAATTTAAACGCTTCTCATTTGCTGATATCATGGGAATATCCATGGGACGGAAGGCGGGCTTAATCTTTGCCTTAATCTCCGGCGAGAACAGCCCGCTGGTCGATCGCTTTGCTAAGAAGATGGGGGTCTCTGATATATATAAGGATTGTAAAGACAAGGGTGCTGCCCTGCAGTCATTTGCCCAGAAGCACAATCTCGACCTTTCCCAAGTTTGCTTTATGGGAGATGATGTGAATGACTTGTCGGCGATGAAGCTTGCAGGTTTGGCGGCTGCACCCGTGAATGCGCATCATACCGTTCGGCAGGAAGCAGATTTAGTCATGCAAAAATGCGGTGGACAGGGGGCGGTCCGGGAATTGGTCGATATTTTGCTGTCACGAATGAAGCAACAGACAAGTTCGAAAAAGGAAAACTGAAACTTGTTAGTGAAACTTTCAGATTATGTAATTCAGTTTATTGCCAGGCAAGGAGTCAAGCATGTTTTTATGGTTCCTGGCGGCGGGGCAATGCATCTTAATGATTCACTGGGACAGTGTAAGGACATGGAGTTCGTTTGCAATCTGCACGAGCAGGCCAGCGCGATTGCGGCGGAAGCTTACGCACGGATTACCAATAACCTCGGTGTTGCCCTTGTTACAACAGGGCCGGGTGGGACTAATGCAGTTACAGGGGTTGCCGGAGCATGGCTGGACTCAACCCCATGTATGTTCATTTCTGGTCAGGTGAAGCGCGCGGACTTGATGAAAGACTCGGGGGGAAGACAGTTGGGCGTGCAAGAAATAGATATCGTGTCGATTGTAAAATCTATCACCAAGTATGCGGTGACAATTACAGCCCCCGATAGTGTAAGGTATCACCTTGAGAAGGCCGTATATCTTGCTGGATCAGGTCGTCCGGGACCTGTATGGATTGATATACCTCTTGATGTCCAGGCTTCCATCATTGATGCGGATCGACTTGCCGGATTTGATTCAAAGGAAATCGAGCAACTATTTGATAAGAAGGCATTGGCGGAACAAGTCGCTCAAGTTATTGCATTACTGAATTGCGCGAAGAGGCCGGTACTTTTGGCAGGGAACGGGATACGCCTTGCCGGAGCACAGGCAGACTTTCTTGAATTGGTTGATCGGCTGGGTATCCCTGTTTTGACCACACGATTGGGAGTAGACCTTTTGCCTTTTAACCATCCGTAGTGTTTCGGTATGCCGGGTTCTCTCGCTCCACGCGGGGCAAACTTTACACTCCAAAATGCTGATTGGCTGCTTATTCTGGGAGCACGTTTGGACATGGCTCTGATCGCTTACGCTCCTGAGAGACTGGCCAGAGCTGCTAAGAAGATAATGGTGAATATCGACCCATCTGAAATTCAGAAATTGAAGGGAATTATTGATGTTCCAATATATACAGACGCGAAGCTGTTCATCCATGAACTCGCAGACCAAATGAGCAAGGTCAGAATTGAAACCTATTCTGATTGGCTGGAAAAATGTCGGACATGGAAGATCAGATATCCTTTTGTGCTCGCAGAACACTTTAATGAGAAAAACACGATAAGTCTGTATGCATTTTCGGAAATTCTTTCAGATGAATTGGAGGAGGAATATATAGTTCTTCCAGGCAGCGCTGGAAATGCCAGTGAATTATTTCTTACTGCTTTTAAAGCAAAAGCCGGACAGCGTGTTTTTCATAACAAAGGAACCGGTGCAATGGGATTTTGTCAACCTGCTGCGATTGGAGCATGTTTAGCAAGTGGAAAAAGGCCCACAGTGTGCATAGATGGTGACGGTGGATTTCAGTTAAATATACAGGAGCTGGAAACTGTAAGGCGCTTGAACCTTCCGATCAAGTTTTTTGTGATGAACAATCATGGGTACGCATCTATTAGAGCGTCGCAGCTCAACTATTTTGGACGACTAACAGGTGCCGATCCGACTAGCGGGTTAACTTTGCCGGATACAGTCAAGATCGCTGAAGCATATGGATTAAATAGTGCGCGCATTTCTGACCCGAAGAACCTGAGACAGCAAATCAGAGAAGTACTCAAAGTATCGGGCCCGGTTGTGTGTGATGTTACAGTTATTCCTGATGAACCCCGCGCTCCTCGGGTATCTTCAATGCAGCGACCGGATGGTTCGATGGTTTCAAAGCCATTGGAGGATATGTGGCCGTTCCTTGATAGGGAGGAATTCCTATCTAACATGATAATTCCACCAATAAGCGAGGATTAATATGGGACAAAATAAAGCACCGGAGACTGAACTCGACGAACTTCTGAGTCAAGATATTTCATCTATTATTGAACTCGAGAGAACAGCTTTTGACCAATTAGTAGAACCGTTCGGGAAAATGCTTGTTTTGTTTGGTGCAGGGAACTTAGGCCGGCAGGTGCTATCGCGCCTTCGGCAAGACGGTATCGAGCCGCTTGCCTTCTCAGATAATAATCCCGTTTTATGGGGCTGCTTCATAGATGGTCTCCAAGTATTGCCTCCGCCGGAGGCTGCCAAGAACTACGGGTTAACGTCTGCCTTTGTTGTCACGATATGGAATACTGATCATTCTTTTGTCCGGACCAGACAGCAGCTGTTGAAACTCGGCTGCACTAAAGTCGTTTCAGTTGTCGCTTTACGCTGGAAATATGCTGAAACTTTTCTGCCTTTTTTCTGGGCAGAGTTACCTAGCAAAACTTATAAGCAAAGAGAGCTTATTAAATCTGCATTCTCATTATGGTCTGACGAATATTCACGTCGAGAGTATTTAGCGCAGTTGAAATGGCGACTTTTTGGAGATTTTGACACGCTATCTGCTCCGGTCTTGCAAGAATCGTATTTTCCAGATGATCTATTCAACTTGCAATCTAATGAATCATTCGTGGATTGTGGTGCATACGATGGAATCACCTTAAGGAGCTTCCTAAAACGTCAAGAAATATTTTATGGTCGCATTATGGCTTTTGAACCTGATCCAATCAATTTCTCTCGTCTTCAAACATATATCTCAAGCCTATCTGCTGACACTATAAACAAATTGCTCACTTTGCCATTTGCAGTGGGGGCGAAGCGTGCTAAAGTGCGTTTTGAGGCGACCGCTTCTTTGGGATCATGTATGAGCGATAACGGGTCAATAGAGGTAGACTGTGTAACTCTGGATGACATTATGCGCGAATATAAGTTCCTGCCGACGTACATTAAAATGGATATTGAGGGCTCAGAACTTGACGCGCTTGCAGGAGCTCGTACATTAATTGAAAAGCACGCCCCTGTCTTGGCAGTGTGCGTATATCATCGGTATGATGACCTATGGCGCATTCCATTACTCATACAATCGTTAACCAATAAGTATCATTTGTCACTGCGTCCCCATGAAATTGAAGGTTGGCAACTCGTCTGTTATGCAATTCCAGATATGAGGATTAAGAAATGAAGATAAGACAGAATTATCTCAAAAAATGAGTGGATATCTTTAAGGCGGTGAGGAGGATTGATAAATGATTGTATCTTCGTTTGAAGAGCAGCTTGAAGACCTGCTAAATTTTGATATCTCCAACATCATTGCTCACAACCGTTCCAGATTTGATGAACTGGCAGGATCTTTCGGTGATTCAATTGTTTTATTTGGAGCCGGCCCGTTGGGGAGAAAAACGCTTTTAGGCCTGCGGAGCTTGAATATCGTTCCGCTTGCATTTGCCGACAACAACCCATCTTTATGGAATACATCTATTGAAGGGCTAAATGTCCTTGCGCCCAATGAAGCTGTCGGAAAATTCGGTAATAATGCCGTGTTTGTAGTGACTATTTACAACGGTTCTGCGGTGAGACGTCAACTACGGGGGATGGGGTGCAAAATAGCTCTGCCCTTTGCTTATCTGTTCTGGAAATATCACAAAATTTTTTTGCCCCACGGAGGTCTCGATTTGCCGAATAGTATTTATGCGCAGGCTGAAGATGTTAAAAGAGCCCTCTCGCTTTGGGCGGACGATTCCTCGAAGATTGAGTATTTAGCTCAGCTAAGATGGAGGTTACTGCTTGATTTCGATAGTCTTCCTGCACATTTGCCCGCATCTGAAACTTATTTTCCGGGTGATTTAGTTTCTCTTTCTGATGATGAAATATTTGTTGATTGTGGAGCCTTTGATGGAGATACCATTAAAAATTTTCTTAGACGCAGAGAGGCTTCTTTCGGTAAAGTAGTTGCTATTGAACCTGATCCGGCTAATTACAAGAAGTTGCAGGAATTTATTCCAAAGTTGCCTGCTGAAATAAGGGGCAAAGTGATTTCCTTCCAATTTGCTGTTGGGGCAATAAGGGGAAAAGTTCCTTTTGCAGCAGATGGAACAATGGGGTCCATAATTAATAAAAATGGGAATATTATGATAGAATGTGCCCGGCTGGATGATATTTTCAGGGACTATTTGCCGACATATGTCAAACTGGATATAGAGGGCGCCGAACCTCAAGCTCTTATAGGCGCAAAGCGGTTAATTGAACAGAACTCAACAGTATGGGTTGTCTGTGTATATCATCAGCAGGATCATCTGTGGAAAATTCCTCTCTATATTAATTCGCTTTCCGGAGATTATCGTATTTTCCTCAGAAGATATGCCGAGGAATGCTGGGAAACGGTCTGTTATGCAATCCCGGCAGGTCGTATAGGTGTCTGAGTAATTCGAATGCATGAGTGTCAGAAAAAACCCTTCCTCAGTATTTTAATAACAACCTATAATCGGTCTTTCTTTTTGAGGCAATGTCTTTCGAGTATATATGAATCGTTCAGAGAATTTTTTGATAAGGAACAAGGGATAGAAATAATAGTGCTTAATAACGGTTCAAACGATGAGACGCATGAAGTCTTGCAGCAGTATGAGAATACTATGCCGCTTAAGATATTGTACGAGAAGGATAACATAAGTTTTATTCCGGGAATTCTAAAATGTATTTCAAAGGCTACAGGCAAATACTGCTGGTTTCTGGGTGATGACGATTTTTTGATTAACGGAATGGATGATTTGCTCCTTTTCTTGGAACAAGAAACACCTGATATCCTTTTGCTAAATCACTATTTCTACATGTACAAGAATAATGAAATCAAATACATAATGAAAAACAAACAAGGGTTTCTTTTTAAAAAACCTAAAGGATGTTATTCCTCATATACAGACTATATTTTGAATGTACGCCATAATAATGCTTTTTTTACTCATATTGCCCCGGTTATATTCAAAAAAGATCAATGGGATTCAAATTTTTCCCCTGAGTCAGCGGAAAGACACTTTCAATCCTATAGTGCTCACATATATTTTTTTCTTTCAATACTGAAAAATTCAAAAATAATCTGTTTTTTCCGAAAGCCAAAGGTTGTTCTCCGCGTTGGTGCTCCTATTGAAGCTTTGTTGACGGAAGAGTATCGTTACTATAGATTTGTAATGGATGTTCAATATTTTACTGATATGTTTATGGAGGTTTTCAGCGAAGAGAGACTTATAAGACATTTCAAGGAAGTAATGCTTAAAAAAAGTGTTCTCATTCTGCTTTTGGGGACAAAACTCCATTGCAGTTTTCCATTTTCATTTTATTTAAAACTTATAAAACTTTTGTATTCTAATTATAAAACCCATCCCTTTTTCTGGTACGGTATTACACCTGTTTTATTGACACCGCGGATTGTCTTTTCATTGGCTAACAGGTTATATTTTGGAAAATCTTCTGCAAAAAAGGAGAGACAAAATCCTTCGTAATATTATTTACGTATCCCTCTCATTCATAGCAACCAACATCTTCGGCTACGTTTTCCATGCGATTGTAAGCAGGAAGCTTGGCCCTCCGCTCTATGCTGAGTTTAGCGTCTTATATGCTTTTATGATAGCTCTATCACGCCCTGTAAATATCCTTTCCTGGGCCATAGCAAGGGTGGGAGTTACCGGAAGAATTGCGGGTATTGATTACGGGAAAGTGAAAAAGTTTTCTATCAGATTAGGGCTTACTGTTGCATTCATAATAGGGTTGTTCCCCATCTTATTTTCACCATTAATCAGTAAGTTCCTTAAGACTGACAACATGTTTCTGTTCTTTCCTATCGCCTTAACACTCTTTCTCTGGAGCATATCAGGAATATTGAGGGGTTTGTTCACTTCTATAGAGTCATTTGGAATACTGTCATATTCAGTGAGTATAGAACTCTTTGTAAGGGCAATCTGCGGAATAATCCTTGTGCTCTTAGAGTTTCAGGTCTTGGGAGCTTTAATAGGCTCGGCAGTCGGCGCATTGTCCATGTTTGTCGTGCTTTATAGCAAAAGAAAACATATTTATGAGACGTATATTACAAGAAAACAGGAAGGCATAGCTGAAGAAGGTTTTGGAAATATCACGACCAAGGTTTTTTTTATTTCAGTGCCGACAGGCTTTTTTCTTGAACTTGACCTGCTCCTTGCAAAACGGTTTTTCTCTCCCGAGGAAGCAGGCATTTTTGCCGCAACTGCCCTTATCGGAAAGGCGCTCTTAATGTTTTCTATTGTTGCCTCCACGGTAATTTATCCTAAACTTGTGGAAGAAAAATTAAGTAAGAAGGGCATCTCGGCTTTTCTTACGGGAGTTTTAATAACCATATTTTTGTTTACTTCAGGGTATGTATTTTTTAAATTTTTTGAAAAACCGGTTATTTTGCTGTTATTCGGTAATAAATATGCAGGTGTTATAGGCTTGGTCCCTTTGTATATACTTGCCTTAGTCCCTCTTGCACTTCACCTGCAGGTCACAAACTATAAAGGAGCGATAGGGGGATGGACGGAAGGGATTTGGCTGTGGATTGTCCTCGGAGGATATTATTGTGCCCTTGAAATATACTCTTCTTCATTCACCTCTTATTTCTACGCAATTTTCTTGTTTCATGCTATAACGGCACCTTTGAGCGCTGTTATCTTATATTTCAGACATAAGGTAAAACCTCATGAAGATATTGATATTAAACAGGCGTGATATTGCAAACCCTTCAAAGGGTGGGGCAGAAATATACACCCACGAAATCGCACGCGGCCTTGTACGGAAATATCGTTGCCAGGTTTGTGGTTACTCCGGTCATTTTACGGATTGTTCCGGGGAAGAGATGATTGAAGGCGTCAGATATATCAGAAAGGGCAATGAGGTCACAGTCCATTTTGTGGGGATTTCTCCATTTGCTGCGAATACTGAGATTCTGATCGCCTTCACGACGGTG
>JBAZWR010000036.1:0-20649 GCA_041660325.1 Thermodesulfovibrionales bacterium
CTCGCAAGATTATAAAGTAAACGAACTATTATGGATAACCAGAGCACGGGTCCGGAATTCATTGAGGCACAAAAGCCACCTGTAAAAGCAGGCTGGATGTGCCTTATTGCCGCTTGGACGTTTTTCCTGATACCAATACCGGGGGTTGGGATAATAGGATGGGCTCTCAATTTGGCTGCTTTTATCATTGCCATTATTGTAATGGTAAAGGGTCGTGTCGGCGCCGGTGTCGTACTGCTTGTTTGTGCCTTCGTCGTCTCTCCGCTTCTTTACTTCGTAGGCCTCGGGATACTGGGACATGTCTTATGGCAGCAGCAGCACTATTACCGACTCTAATTTTTCGGGATAAGATTTCATCATGAGAAATGCTGCGAGTTCCTCTCACCTCCTTCCTGTTTCAAACGCCTTATAACATCGCGACAGTGGGCAAGCGTCCACATGGAAGTTCCGGCTGGCGTCATTTTTGTTATCCCTGATGAGTACATTTGGGAAGAAACGACCCCGTGGAAGGTCCAAGAGCGTTTGTTACAGCCACTACTAAACGGTTAGAGGTGCTCGAAAGTCTTCAACATTCCTACATCTACTAAAGACAATTTTCACAGGGTGCAAATGACGCATTCAACCGTAGGGTTTTGACAAAGAGAAAAAGTGTTGATTAACGTTAAAAGCAACCAAATAATGCAGCAAATGTATGGCGTAGTACAACGGAGTCACGATTTCTTAGATGATGGAATCTTCTCCATGTAAAATGTTTCTATATCACCGCATTCATACTGTTTTTTTTGATAGATATTGTATCCCAGTTTTTGGTAGAGGTGGATATTGTTATCGCTTTTTGAGCCGACAAAAAGCTCGTAACGTATTGGAGCATAGTATTTTTCAATCTCTTTCATTAAAGCTGTTCCGATCCCTTGATTCTGTAAAGCCGGATAAACAGCTATCCTTCCGATATAACATGTACCGTTTTTTTCATAGGCGCGCACGGTGCCAATTATTTTGTTGTCAGATACAGCTTTTAGAATTACATGGTCTCTGAATTGACCTTTCAATTCCTCAAGGGTTTGTTTAAGGGGTGGGATATCGAAGTTATTGTAACGCATGGCTTCGATTTGATAGGAGCATTTCTGTATTCCCAATATCTCTTCAGCATCATTTATTTCCGCTTTTAGTATTTTATAATTCATTCTTTCTTATCTAATGCTGTGCAGAGGGTCGCGAACCCGCAGCGTCCAGTTGTATATGAAGCACCTGGTGGGCTGTACTACATAATACTTTCAAGTATTTCGACCACGCTCTGAACGCAGGGCGTACATATTTTGTTAAGTAAGTCGTTCTCCTTGAAGAATTTCTGACCTTCTTCCGTTGTCAACTCACAGCCATTCAGTAACTTACGGCAAATAAACGTACCATGTTTTCCGACAAACTGATCCATAAGTTCTCGCGTTTTTTTGTAAGTCAGTTCTGTTGCTGTTCGATCATCCTTTTCTCCTCTTCCATACTTCGCTCCAATTACTATTATCCCACCAGTCACGGCACCACAAACTTCCTCGTATCGTGCCATACCAGCCCCGAACCCACAAGCCATTTTTAAAGCCTTATCTTTGTCTATATTAAAATCATCACAAAAAGAGAAAAAAACTGCCTGTGCACAGTTATAACCTTCTATGAATTTAGATACTGCTCGTTCACTTTTGGTCATCATTTCTCCTTCTTTTGCCCAACAATAATTTTAAGCGTATTCTATAGTCGCTAATAAGATTATAATTTCTCAGATTGATTGTCAATTACCATTTTTCTCGGTGCCACCTATAATTTTTAATTCCGAAGGAGAGATAAAGATTGATGATTACTCTTTGAAAGGTTGCTTTCCAAGGAAAATCCAATGGGAGTTTAGTATAGGGAGAACTAAATGCTCATCCCTTCTTCTTGAAACTATTTCTTTGGATAGGAAAGTCACGCCGCGAAATGATTACCTAGTGTATTGATATTAAATACTATTAATGGTGGAGGCCGCGGGAATTGAACCCGCGTCCGAAAGTACTGCTCCCAGGCTTCTACATGTGTATCCCGACTATTTCATCTCGGACCCCGGGCTGCCGTCAGGCAGGCGTCCCGAAATCCTATCCCCCTTTGTCTTACTCCGAAGTCAGGGGAGATCCCCCGGAGCCAGCCTGCTTAATGACGCTGTGACCTGAAACACAGACAATTTCAGGGCAGCGGCTGCTTAGTTAATTAAGCAGCGATTGCCAGTTCGTTGTTGGCGTTTGTGTTTTTTTCCGCCTTTTTACGTGGTGACGGACCACGACATGCAACCTGATTCTCGTAACCCCCGTCGAGCCCTTTCGCCCCCTTTTCTTTAACACGGCTTTGCAAGTATCCGGGATAGATAATCCTCCGTGTCCTTATATATATTATCACCTATTCTTCATTGTTTTTTCTATCTCTCTTTTGGCCTCTCTCTCCTTTATGGCTTCCCTTTTCTCGTAGAGTCTTTTGCCTTTTGCAAGCCCTATCTCGACCTTGACAAAGGAATCCTTAAAATAGAGCTTCAGCGCTATCAGGGTGTATCCTTTAGAAGTTGCCGTACCCGCCAGACTGCTTATCTGCTTTCTGTGCAGAAGCAGCTTACGTGTCCTCAGAGGGTCGTGGTTCATGATGTTGCCGTGACTGTACGGGCTGATATGGCAGTTCAGGAGAAAAGCCTCTCCGCCTTTCATAAGCACATAACTGTCCTTGAGATTCGCCCTTCCTTCTCTGAGGGATTTTACTTCAGTGCCCAGCAAAGAGATACCGGCCTCTACAGTCTCCTCAATGTGATAATCGTGATATGCCTTCCTGTTCTGGCAGATGATCTTCATTATTTGATTGTTCTACGCCCTGCCTACCGAATAATACTGAAACCCTTTTTCTCTCATCTTCTGCGGGTCATAGATATTTCTCAGATCAAAGAAAAAGGGGCTATTTAAAAGCGCTTTGATCTTGTCGAGTTCAAGGTTTCTGAACTGGTTCCATTCGGTCATAATGATAAGCGCATCGGCGCCCTTTAAGGTGTTATAGGGGTCTTTACAATATTTTATCTCCGGCAATATCTTTTCCGCTTCTTCCATTGAAACAGGGTCGTATGCCCGGATCTTTGCTCCCTCTTTCAGAAGGGTTTTAATTATCGGGACAGAGGGGGCATCCCTGATGTCATCGGTATTGGGTTTAAAAGAGAGTCCGAGGACCGCGATGGTTTTACCTTTCAGATCGCCCATGGATTGTTTGATTCTTTCAACCATATATCCCCGCTGCCTTTCATTGGCCCTGACAGCCGCATCGACAATGCCAAGATGTACGTTATTATTTTCCGCAATCTTGAGAAGGGCGGTGGTATCCTTGGGAAGGCAGGAGCCGCCGTATCCGGGACCGGGATGAAGGAATTTTGAGCCGATCCTCTGGTCAAGTCCCATTCCCTTCGCAACCATATGGACATCCGCTCCCACTTTTTCGCAGAGGGTGGCAATCTCATTAATAAAAGATATCTTTGTTGCAAGAAAAGAATTTGAGGCATATTTTATAAGCTCCGCGGTTTCGATGTTTGTTATTACAAAAGGAGTCTCAAGAAGATAGAGAGGTTTATACAGGTCTTTCATAATTGCAACGGCCTGAGGGCTTGCAGCGCCGAGAACGACCCTGTTCGGCCTCATGAAATCCTCGATCGCAGACCCTTCGCGCAGGAACTCGGGGTTTGACACGATATCAAAGTCCGTCCGGGATTTCATGTTCCGTGATATGATCTCCCTTATTTTCTCACCGGTGCCCACCGGAACGGTGCTTTTGGTCACAATCACCTTATAGTCATCCATGTGGTTCGCGATTTCTCTTGCGACCTCTTCCACATATTTCATATCAGCGGAGCCGTCGCCTCTCCTCGGCGTGCCTACGGCGATAAAAATGACGAGAGAGGACTCGACTGCCTTTGCAATTTTTGTGGTGAAAATAAGTCTTCCCTGCTTGACATTCCTCTTTACAAGCTCGTCAAGTCCTGGTTCGTAAAAAGGGATTTCTCCCTTCTTCAGCGCCTTTATTTTCTTCTCATCCTTGTCAACACAGGTGACAAAGAGGCCGAATTCGGCAAAACAGGCGCCCGTCACAAGTCCTACATAACCGGTCCCAATAATCCCAATATGCATGAGTCCTCCCTTAAATATTCCGAAAACTTTTTTAAAACGGTAAGTTATATTTAAAATTATAGAACGTTACAGTATACGCGGTCAACAAAGGAGCTATAGCAGACACGATAAGGGAAAATTTCCGATATGATCCCGCCATTCCGTCTTAACGACGAAATCTATCAGCGGGTAGCGGGGCGCAAAAAATTGACGCTGCAATGCATTCAAAAAAGCGTCAGGTTAGAAAATATCAACGAACTTACAAGGCCATAAGAATCATAACCAGCTGGCGGCCTTCCATTTTAGGCTGCGTTTCCACTTTTGCGATATCCGCCAGTTCCGACACCAACCTGTTCAGGACCTTCATGCCCAGTTCCTGGCGACTCAATTCCCGCCCTTTAAACTGGATTGTAACTTTAACTTTATCCCCATGCTCAATAAACTTCCTCACATTACGCTTCTTGAAATCATAATCATGCGTATCTATCAACGGGCGCATCCTGATTTCCTTCATGGTTTGCGTCGCCTGTTTTTTTCTGGACTTCTGAAGTTTCTTGCTATTATCGAATTTGAACTTCCGGTAATCCATGATCTTACAGACCGGCGGATCAGACTCGGGTCCGACTTCTACAAGATCCAACTCTCGCTCACCGGCTAATTTCAATGCCGCTTCAATATCCATGACGCCGATTTGCCCTTCATCGGCAACGACTCGTATCTGTTTGGATTTAATCAGCCTGATCTGATTGTTTACGCGGGTAAGATCAACGACCCTTTTGGGCAATACTCGTCTTTGATTAGCTATTGTTTGTTTCTCCTTTTAGTTTTATATTCCGTGCGAGTAGAAGCGCCGCACAGCCAAAAATATAGGCATGAAGGCGGCAATATCCGCAATAGTGCAAAAGGTTAACAGAAAAACATTGTTTATTAAAATCTTCTCTGCTTTTGAGCCTTTGCCCTTGTCTTGCGCGCCTCTGCTCGTTTTCGTTTTTCTTTAACCGAAGGCTTTTCATAGAAATTTCTCGCCTTGACTTCTTTGAGTAGACCTTCAGTCTGAACTTTGCGCTTCAGAATTTTAATGGCTTTTTCTATATCATTGCCGACTACTCTTATCTCTATGATAGCTTATCTCCTGTCTCTTCCATAACCTGATCCCCTGCCTCCGCCTCCGCCGAAACCGCCCCTGCCTCCGCCTCCGCCGAAACCTCGCCCTTCCCTTGGCTGCTGGGGTCTTGCCTCATTAACCATCAAAGCGCGCTCCATAAATTTTGTGCCGTTTAATTGGTCTATAGCTTTTTTAGCATCCTCTGCGGATGACATTTCAATAAAGCCAAAACCCTTGGAACGCCCTGTGTCTGCATCGGTAATTATTTTTACCGATTCAACCTCTCCAATACTTGAGAAAAGCTCCCGAAGAGATTCCTCTGTTGCATTGAAAGAGATACTTCCTACGTACAGTTTCTTACCCATAATAATTTAACCCCGCTTTTATAGAATAAAATTCCCTAACTCCTTAAAGCTTTGAGACTTCTCTGACTTCAAAGGTAGGATACTATACAATACCATATCTTAATAGTTTTGTAATCGAAGAAAATAAATATGGCAGAAATTCTTTAATCTGTTTTATAAGAACACCATTCTCTTGCGTTCCGGAACATCCGAAGCCATGGAGACGCTTGAAGCGTTTCCTTCCATTCTTCCGGCATATACGCCCATTGCCATTTGAGGAAAACCCTTTCAGGGTGGGGCATTAAGGCCAAATGCCTGCCGTCGGGTGAGCATAAAGCTGTTATGCCTGATGGTGAACCATTGGGATTGAAGGGATACCTTTCGGTGAATCCTCCCTCGTCGTCGACGAATCTTACCGGTGCAAGATTCTTGTCAAGAACTTCCCGCATCATGTCTTTATCAGGAAAATAAAGCCTTCCCTCGCCATGCGCAACCCATATGCCGAGAGTCGAGCCTTCCATCCCTTTAAGCATTATCGAGGGACTTGATACAATCCGGACGGTTGAGAACCTTGATTCAAACCTGCCGGATTTATTCCGTATGAATCTGGGCTGTATCTCGTCGGGAATTCCTCTCCAGGGCGCCCAGCCGAGGAGCGCCATCAGTTGGCAGCCATTGCAGACGCCGAGGCTGAAGGTATCCGGTCTTTCATAGAACCTCTCGAACTGCTCATAGAGTTTTTTATGAAACCTGATTACCCCGGCCCATCCTTTGGCAGAATCAAGGACATCGGCATAACTGAAGCCGCCGACAAAGGCGACGCCGCGAAAGTCGTCAAGTCCGATTCGTTCTTTTATAAGGTCCGTCATTGTGACATCCCATACCTCAAACCCGGCATGGTAAAATGCGGATGTCATCTCACGGTCGCCGTTGCTTCCCTCTTCCCGCAAAACGGCAACTTTAGGTTTATCTTTTATCTGAAGAATGTTATCAGGCGTTTTCTTTGGAGTGAAGGAAAGGACGTACTGAGGCCCTTTCCTGTCAAAGTTGGTTTTTCTTTCTGCTTCAGCACATTCAGGATTTACCTGGAGCCTGTCGAGCTGATAACTTGTTTCTTCCCATACAGACCTTAATGCCCGCATGTCTTCTTTGAGAACGGATTGCCCGGCAATGCCGATATTTATGCCTTGTTCTTTAGTAGTTTTGCCTATTATCTGATGGGGTATTCCTTTATCTTTCAGATGAGATGTAATTGCGCTTCCACTCTCCGGGAGATATTCGATAACCATCCCGAGTTCTTCCGAAAAGAGAACCGGTATATCTGCGCTATGCTTCATACTCTCTGCGCCTTGCTTAATATCAACGTCAATCCCGCAGTTCCCGCCGAAAGCCATTTCAAGGAGTGTAACAATTAATCCTCCGTCGCTCCTGTCATGGCCTGAGAGTATCAGTCCTTTATCAATAAAATACTGGATTGCATTAAAGGTATCCTTGATTAAGTGCGGATTCTCTACATCAGGCGAGGCATCTCCTATCTGTCCATAACACTGGGCCAGAGCTGAACCTCCAAGCCTGTTCTTCCCTTCTCCAAGATCGATATAAATCAAACCGCTTTCACCCGGCCTTTTTATATCCGGCGAGATGATTTTTGTGACGTCCGGGCATGTGACATAGGCGGAAATAACAAGGGCTCCCGGAGATTTTACGATTTCCGTATCCGACCGCCCGACAACTTTTGCAGCCATTGAAAGGCTGTCTTTCCCTCCGTCTATTGCTATGCCGAGAGCCTGCAAAATATCCCTTAACGCAATTGCAGCGTCATAAAGCCCGGCCCCTTCCCCCGGAAGCTTTGCCGCCCACATCCAGTTCCCCGAACATTTAATGTCTTTGAGCCTGCTCGCCTTTGCCCATACGATATTGGTCAATGCCTCTCCGACACTCATGCGGGCCATTGCCTGGGGGCTTAGCAACCCTTTGATCGGCTGCTCTCCAATGGAAATAGCCGCCCCGGTTAATCCGAAGTGGCTTTGAGCAATTACCGCTACGTCAGACAGGGTCAACTGAAGAGGACCGACACACTGCTGCCGGGCAATGAGTCCGGTAACGGACCGGTCTACCTTATTCGTAAGGAATCTTTTTGAACCTACAGAGACAAGGCGGAGCACTTTGTCGAGGGCGTCCTTCACTGTCAAAGTATCCGGTAATACAAGAGGTTCGAGTTTCGGTTGGATGCGCTGCATGGTAAAGGTTTTGCGGGGCATCTCTCCGAGGACCTTTGAGAGGTCAAGGTTCACCGGTGTGCTTCCGTCGTTTTCATCATGAAGAACGATATAACCGTCGCCGGTTACATCTCCGATAACGGCGCATGGCACTTTTTCCCTGTCACACAATGTATTAAATTCTTCCCATCTTTCCGGCCTTATAAGGAGGGCGTTCTGTTCCTGATATTCAGCGCCCCAGATTTCGAGAGCCGACAGGGTATTGTCGCCAACCTGTATGTTCCTTATCTCTATTTTCGCTCCGGCAGGGTAAATGATTTCTTTCACAACATTACAGTTCCCGCCTGCGCCCTGGTCGTGTATACTCACAATCGGATTTCCCCGGACCATTTCCACGCAGGCGCGTATGACCCGGTTCACCTTCTGCTCCATTTCAGCATCGCCGCGCTGCACGGCGCTGAAATCAAGCTCGGCTATGTTCTCACCCTGTATCATGCTTGATGCGGCGCCTCCTCCTATGCCGATTCTGTAAGCAGGACCGCCTATCTTCACTACATACATGGCCGTTTGCGGCTCATCTTTTTCAAGATGGCAGTCGTCCATTTGGCCGGTGCCTCCGGTAAACATAATCGGTTTTATCCATTCCCTTCTTTCACCGTCCGGCAGCCTTAAACCGAAAGATCGGGTAAACCCCTGTATAAGCGGTTCGCCGAATTTGTTCCCGTAGTCGGACGCGCCGTTGCTTGCCTCTATCTCTATCTGCAATGGAGTGGCAAGGTTTGGCGGATATTCAAAGGACGGGTCTTCCCATGGGAGCTTGTAGCCCGGTATCCTCAGATTACCGACACAATATGCGGCAGTTCCGGCTATGACTAAACTGCCTTTGCCTGTTGCATGGACGTCTCTTATACGTCCGCCGGCGCCTGTCTCCGCCCCGGGAAAAGGCGCTACGCCTGTCGGGAAATTATGGGTCTCTGCCGTAAAAATTATGTGATAATCAAGCTTCTTCTCCTGAAAACGCGACGGCCTGCCGGTATGCTCCGGGATTATGGTCGATATAGTATAGCCGCGTATAGCGCTTGAATTATCTTTGAATGCAATAACACTGTTCCCGGGATTATTAACGAGAGGCTGTTTGATTATTTCCATGAGAGTATGAGGTATCTCCTGCCCGTCGATCACCAATCTGCCCCTGAAGAACCAGTGCCGGGAATGTTCGCTGTTAGACTGGCCAAGGTCGAAACATTCCACATTGGTCGGATTTCGTCCGATGTCTTTCACGAAAAGGCCGTAATAATATTCTATATCCCATTCATCCAGACCAAGCCCCATCCCGGCATTGATTTTTCTGAGCGCCTCTGTGCCTTCTTCAATAACAGGCACGATATATATGGACTCGGGCTTTATCCCGGTTTCAAAGGTAGCCAATCTGTCCGGATACAGGCATTCCGTCATCCGGTCGTGGATGAGGTCCGGGAAGGATGAAGGATGAAGGATGAAGGATGAAGAAGGTGTAATTATTAACTTGTATCTTCTTGATCTTTCGATCCTTGTAATTTTTGTCAAACCACAGGCATGGCAGACGGAGACTGCATTCGTCGACCAGGCGGTAGTGAAATTCATGCGGGGGCCGACCTCAATAATCAACGGATTAAGGATGAGGGATGAAGGACGAAGGATGAAACTCTCCTCCGCAAAATTCTCCGGCTCGAATGTTTCCGACAGCAGCCAGCGGAGGATGTTCACCTCCTCATCAGATAGAGACGCTGTTGTCTCAATGTTGAAACAGTATTCCGTTTCTATATCTTCAATAGAAGAAGAAACACTCTGTTTTGCAAGAGACAATAATTCATTTTTCTTCGCCGGTGATAATGCCGGCCTTCGATAAAAATGCAATAGACTCATTTAGTTTTTTATTTTATCAGAAATCGGCGGATCGTATCGGTTTATTACCCTAAACATTGGAAAAGAGATCATCAATATGAATGAAAGTCAGACATGATGAAAAAGCTTTTAGGCGACTCCATAATGCACTATTGTCACTGTTCGATATGCATTTATCTAAAATACACATATAAGCTTAAAAGTGCCGTCAGGTGAATCTGGATTGTCTTTTGTCGCGTTTAAAAGATTTTTCATCATGTCTGACTTTCATTTTATACAACTGATGATTTAAGACGAGCCGAATACCCTTTTGAATATGTAATCCACATTCTTCAAATAATAATCAAGATCAAAAATGTTATCGACCTCTTTTGTCGTCAGACATTTCCTGACTTCCTTATCTTTCAATAACAATTTTCTGAACTGGTCCCCCGTCTTCCAGCTTTTCATAGCGTTTCTCTGGACGAGCTCATACGCGGCCTCACGGGTGAGACCTTTGTCCACCAGCGCAAGCATGACACGCTGTGAATTAAACAGGCCGTAACTTCTCGCCATGTTCTCTTTCATCTTCCCGGGATAGACATGAAGCCCTTCAAGGATGCCTTTCAGTCTGTTGAGCATATAATCGACAAGTATTGTGCTGTCGGGTATGATCACCCGTTCGACCGAGGAATGAGATATGTCCCGTTCATGCCAGAGGGCGATATTTTCGAGCGCGGCAAGCGAATTCGCCCTGACGATCCTTGCTAATCCTGAAAGGTTTTCGCAGCCTATGGGATTCCGCTTATGAGGCATTGCAGAGGAGCCCTTTTGTCCTTTCAGGAACGGTTCTTCAGCCTCAAGGACCTCCGACCTCTGGAGGTGCCGAATCTCGACTGCGATTTTTTCAACAGAAGCGGCAATAAGCGCAAGGGTTGTCAGATAGTCTGCATGCCTGTCCCGCTGGACGATTTGGGTGGCGACAGGCTCGGGTTTAAGGCCAAGTTTTCTGCATACCTTCTCTTCAATCACCGGAGGGATGTTTGAAAATGTCCCAACAGCTCCGGAAAGCTTTCCAATGCTTATTATATCTCTTGCCCTTTTCATCCTGAGGAGATTTCTTCTCATATCTTCATACCACAGGGCAAACTTGAGACCGAATGTCATCGGCTCCGCGTGAATACCGTGGCTTCTGCCTATCATAGGCATATCTTTAAAGGAAAATGCCTGCTTTTTAAGGACCTCCATGAGTTCTTTTATATCTTTTATGATGATGTCGGAGGCCTCGCGCATGAGAAGCGCAAGGGCGGTGTCCAGGATATCCGATGAAGTAAGTCCTTTGTGGATAAACCTTGAATCGGGCCCGAGGCCGTGTGCTACGGAAGTAAGAAAAGCTATGACATCATGCCTGACAACCTTTTCTATCTCGTTAATCTGCCTGACGTCAAAAGTCGCCTTCTCTTTTATGACCTGCACGGCGTCCGCCGGTATCTCCCCGATCTCAGCCCATGCCTCGCAGGCTGCAATCTCTACATCAAGCCACTTCTGATATTTGTTCTCAATCTCCCAAAGCTTTCCCATTACGGGAAGTGTATAACGTTCTATCATATTGCCCCCTTCCGGTATTTTTCATAATTGTCAAAATCAACCACAAAGTCCTCAGAGAAAATATTAGATATCAATATGTTAAAAGAGAGCATGTTTTGCTCCCCTCCGTGCACTCTATATTATCAACCCGAAAAATACAATTAAACTGTCTAAAAAACTGCGGATGTCCAAAATAAATTTATTTTTCGATACCATAATGTACTTATATAGATGTGTTACCAAAATATTTTTATGCAATTACAATAAACTATCTTTTTAAATAAAATCATCGAGTTAAATAAATTTATTTTGGACATCCGCAGTTTTTTAGATTAAGCCGCAAAATAATTGCGAGTTACTGTATTTTACACTCTATCCCCTTGCAAAAAAAGCCTTTTTTATGTTAATCTTCTCTTCCTAAAGGAATTTTTCCTTATTTTAAGGAAATCCTTAGTTCATATCCTATATAAAAAAGCCGGGATTGAATAGAAAAAAGGCTTTTTGCAAAAACAGGAGGATAAAAACAAGATGGTAGCGGCAATGAAGGAACTGCTTGAAGCAGGCGTGCACTTTGGTCATCAGGTAAAAAGATGGCATCCAAAGATGAAGAAATACATCTTCGGAGAAAGAAACGGCATCTATATTATCGACCTTCAAAAGACGGTCAAAGGTCTTGAGGAAGCCTATAATTTCGTAAAGAGAGTCACCATGTCCGGGGTGCCCGTGCTCTTTGTAGGCACAAAAAAGCAATCACAGGACGCCATAAAGGAAGAGGCTGAAAAGTCCGGCGCTTTCTATGTAAACCAGCGCTGGCTCGGCGGCATGCTGACAAACTTTTACACGATAAAAAAGAGCATCGAAAAGCTGAAGAAAATAGAGACAATGAAACAGGACGGCACATATGAACTGCTCCCTAAAAAAGAGGTTGCCGCCCTCGAACAGGAAAGGACAAAACTCGAAAAAAACCTTTCCGGCATTAAAGATATGTCCGGCATACCGGGAGCGCTTTTTATCGTAGATCCAAAAAAAGAGAGGATCGCCGTTGCGGAAGCAAGGAAGCTCTCCGTACCTATCATAGCAATAGTAGACACCAACTGCGACCCCGATGAAATAGACTATGTTATCCCCGGCAATGACGACGCCATAAGGGCAATCAAACTTATAACCTCGAAGATAGCCGACGCCATCATGGAAGGCAAGGAAACACTGTCAAAGAAAAACGCGGAAGAGGCGGAAAAAACCAGGGTTGAAGAAAAAATCCGGCAGGAAGAAGCAGGTGCGGCAGAATGACAACTATTTCAGCAGAGATGGTGAAGGACCTCAGAGATAAAACCGGCGTCGGGATGATGGAATGCAAAAAGGCCCTGACCGAAAGCAATGGTGATTTTGAAAAGGCAATAGATCTGCTGAGGCAGAAAGGTCTTGCAACCGCCTCTAAAAAGGCGGGACGGACGGCATCGGAAGGTCTCATCGAATCATATATCCATATGGGGAAGATCGGGACGATGATAGAAGTAAACTGCGAGACGGATTTTGTTGCAAGGACGGACGATTTCAAGCAGCTTGTTAAAGATATTGCCATGCATATAGCGGCCGCAACCCCGGTCTATCTATCAAGGGAAGACGTGCCTCAGGACGTTCTGGAACGCGAAAAGGAAATATATAAGGTTCAGGTTGCCAATAAACCATCGCAGGTTGTGGAAAAAATCATCGAAGGCAAACTTGAAAAGTTTTATACCGACTTCTGTCTCCTCGACCAGATATTCATAAAAGATACCGACCAGAAGATGAAAATAAAAGACCTTATCACGGAAAAGATCGCAAAATTAGGCGAGAATATAATGATCAAAAGGTATGCAAGATTTCAGCTTGGCGAAGCGTTAGGGCAGAAACCTTGAAGTACAAAAAAATACTCCTCAAGATCAGCGGCGAAGCTATGATGGGAGATAGGGGTTACGGAGTTGACCCTGCCACAGTGGATTTCATAGCGAAAGAAATAAAGGACGCCGTATCAATGGGAGTTCAGATGGCGATAGTTATAGGCGGCGGCAATATCTTCAGGGGCGTGGAGGCGAGCGTCCAGGGCATAGAAAGGGCGTCCGCCGATTATATGGGCATGCTTGCCACGGTAATCAACGCCCTTGCCCTTCAGAATTCCCTTGAAAAACACGGCGTCGCTACAAGGGTGCAGTCGGCTATAGAGATGAAGGAACTCGCAGAGCCTTATATAAGAAGAAAGGCGATGAGGCATCTTGAAAAAGGCAGGACGGTCATCTTTGCCGCCGGCACCGGCAACCCCTATTTCACGACCGATACGGCCGCTTCTCTGAGAGCCATGGAGATTGGAGCGGATATCATCTTAAAAGCGACAAAGGTTGACGGCGTGTATTCTTCCGACCCTATGAAAGACGCCGCTGCAAAGCGATATGATTCCATTACATATATTGACGTTCTAAGGAAAGGCTTAAGCATAATGGACTCGACCGCGATATCATTATGCATGGACAACAACCTCCCGATTATGGTATTCAACCTGAGAGGAAAAGGCAATATCAGAAAGATTATCGAAGGCAAAAAAATCGGGACTCTTGTAAGGGGGAACGATGGAGCAAGAGTTAAAAAGAAAAACTAATGACAGGATGTCAAAGACCATTGAGGCCCTGAAAAAGGACCTTTCATCCATCAGGACAGGCAGGGCTTCTCTGGCGCTCTTAGACGATATTTCGGTAAACTACTTCAATGCCGCTACTCCTTTGCAGCAGCTTGCGAGCCTGAGTATTCCCGAAAGCAGGCAGATCGCAATCCAGCCATGGGACCCCAAAGTCATACCCGACATTGAAAAAGCGATCCTGAAATCGGACCTCGGCCTTACACCGATGAACGACGGCAAGATGGTGAGGATAAACATACCTTCGCTTACGGAAGAACGAAGGAAACTGCTTGTTAAAACGGTCAGGAAAAAAGCCGAAGAGGCAAAAGTCGCCATCAGAAACATTCGAAGGGACATCATCGAAGAGATCAAAAAGCTCGAAAAAGACAAACACATCAGCGAAGACATAGTGAAAAAATCACAGGAAGAGACGCAGAAGATTACCGACTCTTTTATAACAAAAGTTGATGAAGTATTGGGACACAAAGAAAAAGAGATAATGGAAGTCTAAAGATGACAAACGACAATTTTATACTGAAAGTAACCGACGCGAAATTGACCGATATTCAAAAGGCATTGCAGGCGGCAGGGATAAAGGTGCGAAGCATTATTGAAGTTTTCAAAGAAGAAAAATCTGAAGAGAGCAGTCCGAAAAAAACACTTTAATGGCGGAAAAAAAGGCAAAAAAGCCGGGCATTAAAATATCCGGGAAAAAGAAACCGAAACCCGTTGCAAAAAAAACTCCGGTTCCTTCCAAACCAAAAAGCGTTGGGAAGACTAAGCCTGCTCCCAGGCGGAAAATTGCACCTCCTCCACCGCACGCTATAAAAGAAACCGAGGAAGAGAGAAATCTCCGTCTCAGAAGACTCCTTGTCGAGAAAAGAAAAGAGATACTGAAAGAGATTATAAACGATACCTCCAGGTATATCAAAGGAGAATCGAAACAACTTGTTGATACGGCCCTCGATGACGGTGACTGGTCGATCGTGGATCTGGCCGAAGATATAAACCTGAAGCACCTGAGTTCACACCGCGACGACCTGCAGAAATTAGATGAGGCGATAAGAAAACTCAATGAAGGCACCTACGGTATCTGCGAGGATTGCGGAGATGAAATCAGCGAAAAAAGGCTCAATATCCTGCCTTACGCTATCTACTGCATCGACTGCAAAGAAAAGAGAGAGAAAATAGAGGAGATGCAAAGAAGAGAAGGACTGCTGTAATAACCCGCTTTCAACAAAAAAACACCTTGAGACTCCTCCTCTGCGCCGGCATTCCTTTGAAATGAACCCGGGATTATCCGAGTTCTTCGATGATCGCTGCGGCTAAGAGGGGGAACATGATTTCGTGATGGCCGGTGAGGGAATAGGAAACACCCTTTCCCATAGTGGGCCTTTGCAGGACATTCATCATGGGCCTGTAGTGCTGGATAAAGTCCATATTCACAGTTGTTATATTTTCAACTTTATTGCCGAGATTCCTTGCCACGGTCAGGGCCTTTAAAAAAACCTCGGGCAGGATCACGGCAGAGCCGAGGTTTATGTAGACGCCGCCCTCAAGGTCGGAAACGACGGATGTGAAGAGCCTGAAGTCCCTGAAGCTTCCTTCTCCGATGGCGGAACCGTCGGCTTCCGGGTGCATATGGATTATATCCGTTCCGACGGCTACATGCACGGTTGCAGGAATGCCTAATTTATACGCGCAGGCAAAGATGCTTTTATCCTTAAAGGGGAACCGGCCTTTTTGAATCATACTGCCGACGGCTTTTCCTATCCCGTATCCCTCCTTGATTCCCGCTTTTATTGCCTTGTTCAGATATATTCCGGTCTCTGAAGCCATGCCGAAAGTACCATTACAGATCTCCCTCCCAACATCTTCGGAGGTATGGCCGATATAGGAAAGCTCAAAATCATGCACGATGCAAGCGCCGTTTGCAGCAAAGGCGGTTATGACGCCCTTTTCCATAAGATCGATAATAACAGGCGATAAACCGACTTTGATAGGATGTGCGCCCATGCCGAGAATCACATGCCTTTTGTTTTCCCTTGCACTGACTATGGCTTTGGACACCGCCTTGAAATCTTTGACTGCGAGGATGTCAGGAAGGCTGTCGAAAAACCTCTGAAGCGTCTCTCCCTTAACAAAAGGCGCTGCAAGCGATGAAAGAGAGACTTTGCTTTTTCTCTTTTTGATTGAATAGGTTTTGACTTTCTTCAGGGATATCGGCTTGTATTTTTTCATGTGATACATCTTACCATAAAATTATCCGTGATAACGAGTTTGAGTTAATCCAAAAACTGCGAACATCCCAAATAAATTAATTTAACTCGATGATTTTATTTATAAAGATAGTTCAGGGTAATTGCATAAAAATATTTGGTAATACATCCATATAAGTACACTATCGTATCGAAAAATAAATTTATTTTGGACATCCGCAGTATCTATTACAGGCTAATGGCTTTTCTCGGGTTGATGTGGTCCGGTACGCGCTGTTTGGGTAGAGGGGTTGGCAGGCAGAGGGGGGACTCTGCCTGCCGGGAGGGATTAGAATTGAAATCTTGCTTTTACTATAAACAAAAACTGTGAAGGAATAATGAAGAGAATATGAAAAAGCAGTGAAGATGCCTGCCTCCTATTTTTAATTATCCTGTTAGTTGTATAAACCCATCAGTTGAATAAAATAAAAGGCGGAATGGGACAATGATTACATAATTGTGTGTATTAAATTACATAGCGGCAAGGGAGAAGAAATGCCATATATAAAGATGTGTTTCTCCTGCAATGGAACATCGCTGAACCACCGGACAGAGAAAGATATAACTACCTAAATTTAAAGGATTCTTTAATATTGAGGCTTATTGAAAAAACATCCTTACAAATGAAGCAGCCTCTTTTCAAAAGGTTAAGTCAGGCAGCCCGGTTTATTTTTTAAAAACAATGTGGCATATAGTTTGCATAGTTATTTATATAATTATTTAATAAACACAGTCCCCTTTTCTGCCGGTTGAATTAAAAGGATAGGGCAGAAGATGGTTGTACTAAATATTTGGGACGTATTAACCGATAAAAGAAGAAAGGGACGCCATGAAAGAACCCGATATAATAGAGGACATCGTAGATTTAGGCAAAAAGCGCGGATATGTTACATACGAGGAGCTGCATGAAGCCCTTCCGCCGGAGTTGACCGCTCAGGAAGAGTATGAGGAGCTTATTGACATGCTTCAGGATGTGGGAATAGCCGTAAAAGAAGAGCAGGACCCCGATTCTGAAGAGGAAGAAGAGCCGGAAGAGCAACATGATGATGAAAAGTCGCAGGACCTCGTCCAGGCATATTTTCACTCAATGGGTGACATACAGGTTCTTACAAGAGATGAGGAAGCCGACCTTGCAAGGAGCATAGAAGAAGGCAATAAGATTATTCATGAAACGGTTACAGGACTGCCCCTTTATAAGCAAATCCGGGAGGAGCTGGTTTCAAGGGAGCAGGAAGAAGATGAATTTTCAGAAGATGATAAAACCGACGAGGCCCTGACTGAAACGCTTGCAAGAATTGACGGCTATTTGACAAAAGTAAAGATTTCCGACCGAAGGATAGAACGTTACGGGTCATTGAAGGACCTTAAGAGATTAAAAAATGGAAAAAAGAAGATGGACGGCAATCCTTCAAAGCTTTCGATACTCTTTAAAGAGGTTGAGCGCGAGTATAAGCAGGTTGAAACAAAAGTGGGGGTTCCAATTGATGAATTGAAAACGAAATACAGTGCGCTTAGTAAGGCAAGAGAATATGTTGAATGCGCCAAGACTGAACTTATAACACACAACCTGAGGCTTGTCATTAACATAGCTAAAAATTATGTCGGCAGAGGCCTTTCCCTTCTCGATCTGATCCAGGAGGGAAACATAGGCCTTATGAAAGCAATAGGCAAATTTGATTACAGGAGAGGATTTAAGTTCAGCACCTATGCAACATGGTGGATACGCCAGGCTATTACAAGGGCTCTCATTGACCAGACGAAGACCATCAGGATCCCCGTTCATATGGTGGAATTTTATAACAAGGTCAGCACTGCTTCGAAAGAACTGACTCAGCAATTAGGAAGGGACCCCGGCAAGGAAGAAATTGCCAAAAGATTGAGCGTGCCGGTACGGAAAGTGGAAGACGTTCTCAGAGCGGTACAGGACACCATCGGCCTGCAAACAATTGTCGGAGATGAAGAAACAACTCTTGAGAGTTTTATCAGTGACGACGGCTCTTCTCCATACACTGATGCTGAAAACAGTAAAACGACTGAAGAGATACTCAAGATATTGCACACCTTGACCCCGAAAGAGGAGCTGGTTATCAGAATGAGATTCGGCATCGGGTTAGAAAGAGACCACACATTGGAAGAAGTAGGGAAGCATCTTTCTATTACAAGGGAAAGGGTGCGGCAGATAGAAACGAAGGCGATAAAGAAGCTCAAGCATCCAAACAGGAGCAGGGCGCTGAGGGTTTTAAATACAGCTTAGCAGCGGGGTTTTCCCCCTGCGGCATTGCCGCAGGGGGTTGCCGTTTTTGATGTTTATCTCCGCTGTCTTAGCTTTGAGGCCCTCAACTTTATCCTGCTTTCTTCTTTGTTCAAAACCGACGCTAATTCAGTGTACATTCTGGCTATACCTATCCTGCAGATTACACAAATACCGTCTTTCTGAAATGTCTGGTTATCGCAATGCATGCACTTATTTGCTTTCATATTTTTCCACCGCCTTTTTTCAGATTACTTTTTTATTTTACGGCAAGGGTTAAATAGAACGTCGAATCTTTCCTGTATATGAGGACCAGAATGTCCTCCCCTGATTTAACAGTCGGCGCAACCGACTCATAATCTTTTATGTCCCGTATCTGCTTTTTGTTTATTTCCATAATGATATCGTCGCTCATCAAAATACCTTCCGCGGGACTATCATCGGCCATATCGGTTACGATTACTCCGGTAATCCGCTTCGGGACATCAAGGGTCTTCCTTATTGAAGGGGTAAGGTCCTGGACGGAAACACCCTTCAACCGGTTTTCAAAGGTCTTTGAAAGCGCCCGGATTTCCCCCGTCATTTCATTGATCTTAACTTCCACAGTATTTAGCTGCCCATCACGGACCAGTTTGATCTTTACTACCTTGTCCGGTTCAGTGCCTGCAACCATGTTCCTTAGGTTTGTTACATCCCTGACTTCTTTTCCATTAAATTCCGTAATGACGTCTCCTCTTTGTATCCCCGCCTTTTCAGACGGACTATCTTCCACCACATCCCCTACCAGAACGCCTTCCCCGTCCTTAAGATTGAATTGTTTTGCAAGCTCCGGCGTCAGAGGCTGTATTGAAACTCCGAGCCATCCTCTTACAACCTTGCCATTTTTAATGAGGGAATCCATAACCGCTTTTGCCATGGCGCTCGGTATAGCGAACCCGATGCCCTGATAACCTCCGGTAGTGCTTATGATCGCCGTATTGATCCCAACCAGCTCTCCTTTGATATTAACGAGAGCTCCGCCCGAATTGCCGGGGTTAATGGGGGCGTCTGTCTGAATAAAATCCTCGTAGTCGGCGATGCCGACATTTGCTCTGCCTGTAGCGCTGACTATCCCTGACGTGACGGTTTGGGTTAATCCGAAGGGATTCCCGATAGCCAGAACGGTTGAGCCTACCTTGAGATTATCGGAGTCGCCGAATTTAACGGCAGGGAGATTTTTTGCATCAACCTTAATAACCGCGATATCCGTCTTCCGGTCCATTCCTATAACCTTTCCTTTAAATTCTCTTTGGTCCGACAGCTTTACCGTTATCTCATCAGCATCTTTGATCACATGGTTATTGGTGAGTATATACCCGTCCTCATCAACAATGACCCCTGACCCGAGCCCCGACTGCTTGTGATCTCTCGGTCTCTCAAAAGGTTCATCTCCAAAGAATCTTTTGAAAAAGGGGTTGCTGGAAAAGCGAGGGTCGGTCCCCTGACTCTTGACGGTTCTTGTCGAGGAAATATTTACCACTGAAGGTTTAACAACCGCAGCCACCTCGGATATGGCTTCATCCATTTTCGAAAGGGTCTCTATAGTCTCCTTTGAAATCTTTGCCTCTCCGGTATATCCTTTTGAATGGCAGTTAAACCCGGATGAAATGACAAGTCCGAAAATAATGCCAAAAAGGGTAAACAGTGATGCCATAACCAACGGCTTTTTTCTGAGTATCATGCACACTCCTTTCATGTTTTTATGCTTTACAATAAACAAAAAATATGAAGAAATATCGAAGAGAATGTGAAAAGATTATGAAGACGCGTTTTCAGGTAAAGGCGCGGTATGGGTGTGCCGGGAAATTTGCGGTTGATTCACAAATGGCCTTTACTGTGCTAAAATCACTTAAGATGAAACGCATAATTCAGAGAGGGACAACCGGCCATGTATGAGTCCAGGTTTGAGCAGTGCAAGATAGAAGTAAAAATCGCCAGACAACTCCGTGAAGAAATCCCCGGCATTGTAGATCAGCTTGTTCAGTCCTGCAATACGGAGGACTGTTTTGACCATGTAGACCTTGAACCCCTGCCGTCAAAGGAAAGAATCATCGATATCATTCATATAGCCGGCCGCATTCTCTATCCGGGATACTTTACCAATGACCGTATAGATAAAGTAAATCTGAACTATTCCTTAGGGCAGGAAGCCACCGCCCTTTTTGAGGCCCTGTCCGGGCAG
>JBAZWR010000037.1:0-20505 GCA_041660325.1 Thermodesulfovibrionales bacterium
TCATGGCGAGGGAGATCCTATAACCGTTGAAGCGGCGCTTGTAGCATCATCCGATGCGCTATCCGCAGCGCGGCCCGGCGTCAGAAAAGAGAGCATCGAGAACTACCTTAAACGACTTGAAAAACTTGAACAAATGGCCCTTTCCTATAAGGGTGTTGATAAATGTTATGCCATTCAGGCAGGCAGAGAGATCAGAATAATCGTGAAGCCGGAAGATGTGACCGACGAAATATCCTCCATGATTTCACGGGAGCTTGCTAAGAAAATAGAAGCGGAAATGACCTATCCCGGCCAGATAAAAGTGACGGTAATCAGGGAATCCAGATTTGTAGAATACGCAAAATAGCAACACATGAAAGTTCTCTTCATTGGTGATATCGTAGGAAAAACCGGGAGGAATGCCGTAAAGGCATTGCTCCCGTCTGTTGTTAATAAATACAAAGTCGACCTTGTCATCGCAAACGGCGAGAATGCAGCGGGCGGTTTCGGCATAACGGACAAGATAGCCGATGAACTATTCGGCTATGGTATTCATGTTATTACCACCGGCAATCATGTTTGGGACAAGAAAGAGTTCATCCCTCAGATATCAAAGATTGACCGGGTGCTCAGGCCTCTGAATTATCCTCCCGGAGTCCCGGGATATGGAAGCCTTCTGTATCCGATGAACAACGGCAAAAAAGTTGCCATAATGAACCTTTCCGGGCGCGTCTTCATGTCGAATATAGACTGCCCCTTCAGGACGGGCAAAAAAGAGGTTGAAAAACTCGCAGAACATACCAACATAATCATCATAGATTTCCATGCGGAGGCTACCTCGGAAAAAATCGCCTTCAGCTATTATATGGATGGAAGGGTTAGCGCTATTATCGGGACCCATACGCATGTTCAGACCGCCGATGAAAAAATATTGCCGGGCGGCGCCGCCTTTATCACCGACGTCGGCATGACCGGACCGGCACACTCGGTTATAGGCATAGAGATAGACCAGATCATACAGAGATTTTTAACAAACATTCCAATGCGGTTTGAGACCGCAAAAGGCGAAGCGGTTTTTTCCGCCGTGGTAGTCGAGATTAATGAAGAGACGGGCAAAGCTACCGCCATCCAGAGGCTGCAACTAAGCTATCCGTAAAACTTCTTAAAATCAGACCCAGTCTACCTTTGCTTCGCCGGTTTTGATTCTGCTTAAACCATCTTTTGCTTTTCTGTTATGGGGGTCCAGTTTTAAAGCCTTTTCAAGGACTGATTTTGCCCTTAAATGAAACCCGAGTTCCAGATAAATAATACCGCTTTCAGCAATATAATTTGCATTATCAGGTTCAAGCTCCCGAGCTTTACTTATCGCCTTCTGTGCATCACGAAATCTCTTCAGTCTCACATATGCAAGGCTCAGGTAGTAATGATAATCTGCCGTTCTGCTATCGATATAAGCAGCCTGGCCAAGCAATTCAACTGCCACGGCAAAATCACCTCTTTTAAAAGCCTCTATGCCTTGTTTAAACCTCGTTTGAGCGGTTTGGGCCTCGCTTTTCATACTGGCGGCAGCAACGGTGACTTTCAAGGTCTGATCATACTGCGCCTTCAACTTTGGATCGGAAAGAATCTTATACGCCTGCGTTAAACAGGCGAAGATTTCATTCAGCCGGCTCTTCAATGTCTCGGAACCTGTTTGAAAGTGTCTGTCGGGATGGAATTCTTTTGCGAATAAATAATATGCCTTTCGTATCCGGTCCTCTGTAGAGCTTTTTTCAATGCCCAGAATGCCGTAGTAGTCCATGTACTTATATTTCTTGTAAAGGTCTTCAACCTTATTTATAAAAGCCGAATCTATGTCTTTACGCGGTTCTTTTACTATTCTGATAATAGTTTGATCGTCCAGTATTCTTTCACCTTTTATCTCTATCATCCTTATACTGACCAGTGCGCAAATTATCTTCATTGTCTTAAATTGGCCTAAAGTTGAAATATCGCAAATTTCCTTGAAGGTCAGTTTGCTGTCCAAAAGCGCCAGGACATACCTGTCTTCTTCGGAAAGCTGTATGTCCTGGAATAAGTTCATCGGCTCATTGGAAAAAAAGAGTATCGTATCAAAAGAAGGACAGACGTTCTTGAAATATTCAGGTTTATTGACTCGTTTAATTCCGCGGAAGATAAGATTTGCAGCGCTGAGTTTCATGTGAATAACTTCCCGGGGCAACGGTCCGTCTTTAATATTTATTTTTCCATTTTCCCATGTAAAAAGGCTAAGGATGATCTCTTCAACCTGAAATTTTAATGAGCGGACAAACTCATCCGGTTTTATAAAACCGAGTTCAACGAGAATCGTACCCAGGAGCTTTCCGGTTGACTTCATTATACCCAAGGCCTGATAAAGCTGGTCTGCCGTTAATTTACCCGCCTTGAGCAGGACTTCTCCAAGACAGTCTTCTTCCTGGTTTGAAGAAGCAAAAACCATTACACCGTTTTTTATATATATGCTTTTATGAATAGGATCGTTTTCTATTTCGAGAATCCCGGAGAAATCACTCCGTTGCAGGTCCAATAGGATATCGGACAAAGGATACATTTTCAACAGACCGGAGATCTCCATCTTTTCAATTCCGACCAGCAAGTTAGAGCCCGTATCTTTTAACCATACCACACGGCCGCTCAAAGCCATCTCCAAATCTTCAACCTTCAGGTCGATGACCGAATTCAATGTAACAGGCGGTCTTCCCTCTATGAAAATACAGAGGCCGCTTAATGAAAAATCAACCGTTGCGGCTTTATAATAATTACCTTCAATAATGATGTAGAAATCCGTTTTCTGTTCATATCTTTTGAAAAGCCTTCTGTCTTTATAGAGAACCATAACTCATCCCTTTTAAATATATCGAAAACCAAAGACGCTCTGAACAAAGTATAGCAAAATATAAGAGTGCAGTCGAGTTAACAAAATATCGGATGGGAATCTTCATTGAAGCATGGTAAACATCCCCTCCTGAACAAGAAGGGGATGCAGAGGATTTTCTATTTCGTCCGAGCAGGCTGAGGCGCTTGAGGAACTTTCTGCTGCGTCTGCGGCGCCGGCTGTGTTTGCGGCATCTGCCGGTTTTGCGGCTGCTGAACAGGCTGCATTCCCACCGGTCCTGCAGGAGCGGCAGGCATTGTCTGCTGCTGGGGGATTGCGGTCTTTTTCACGATAGATCCGCCCTTTGTAGTAACAATCGCCAGCAGGAAGGATGTAACCATAAAAACAACCGCAACAATTGTCGTCATCTTGCTCAAAAAGGTTGCGGCGCCGCGGCTCCCGAAAAGCGTCTGGCTTGACCCTCCGAAGGCGGCGCCGATCTCCGCCCCTTTTCCGCTCTGGAGAAGGACAACGGCTATAAGAAAAAGACATACAAAAATATGAACAATCATCAAAAAAATCGTCATGAAACCCTCCAAATATTCATTGTCAAATGATTAAATTTCATTTTTTATTTTTTTTTTGTAATTACGGCTTGTCCGGTCTACGACTCATTGAGAACCCTTCTTTCCTGCTGCACAAAAAAGATTCCCGATAAACGGCAATGACAATAATGAGGCGCTTAAATGTAATGGCTCCCAACTTATTTCCGGAACTTTACTATCCTTGCAAAGCTTTCGGCCTTCAGACTTGCGCCGCCTACAAGAGCGCCGTCCACATCCGCGCAGGCCATCAGCGAATCAACATTGTCCGTCGTTACGCTGCCACCATATATTATACTCAATTCAGATGTTTTATTTCCATAAAGAACTCCGAGTTTTTCACGTATATAAGCATGGGCTTCCTGAGCCTGTTCCGGCGTGGCCGTCTTCCCCGTGCCTATAGCCCATATCGGTTCATAGGCAACTACCATTTCCCCCGCCGTAATGCCGTCAAGCCCCTTTCGGATTTCTCTCTCAAGTATCTCAAAGGTCTTTCCCGCCTCTCTCTCTTCAAGGGATTCGCCTATGCAGAAAATTATTCCGAACCCGGCTTTTTTTGCCGCCTTGATCTTCCTGTTCACGGTATCGTCGGTTTCATGAAAATACTGCCTTCTCTCCGAGTGGCCGATAATTACATTCGTACAGCCGGCGTCGGCAAGCATCAAAGGAGATATCTCGCCGGTATAAGCGCCTTTTTCTTCATAAAAAACATCCTGTGCGGCAAGCATGACATTTGTACCCTTGAGCTTTTCAGCCGCAAGCATAAGCGAAGTAAAAGGAGGGGCCAGCACAATATCAACGCCGGTCACATCTCTTACTTTTGGAATGAATTCAGATATGAAATCCGCAGTCTCTGAAAGCGTTTTGTTCATCTTCCAGTTGGCTGCCATAAAGGGTTTCCGCATGGTCATACTCTACCGAATATACGATGGAATGTCAAGATATAGCAAACGATATAAACTTCCGCAAATAGGGTACTTTAAAAATTTCTCCGTTATGAGTAAAATATCATCTGTTGTTTTCAAAGCAAAAAACAAAGGAGGCGATTGTGAACAGACGCATTGATTTAAACGAAAAAGACATACCGAAGCAGTGGTATAACATTCAGGCGGATATGCCGACTCCCCTGCCGCCGCCGCTGAATCCGGGCACGGGACAGCCGATCACGCCGGACATGCTGGCGCCGGTATTTCCGATGAACCTGATCGAGCAGGAAGTGAGCACTGAAAGGTGGATCAATATCCCGGATGAAGTGCTTGAAAAATACCTGATCTGGAGGCCGACGCCTTTGTACAGGGCAGTTTTCCTGGAGAAGTTCCTCGGAACGCCTGCGCGCATTTATTTCAAGAACGAGGGCGTAAGCCCTCCGGGAAGCCATAAACCCAATACCGCAATACCGCAGGCATACTACAATAAAGTATTCGGCATCAAGAGGATAGCAACCGAAACCGGCGCAGGCCAGTGGGGAAGCGCGCTCTCCTTTGCATGCAACCAGTTCGGCCTTGAACTAAAGGTCTATATGGTCAGGATCAGCTTCAATCAGAAGCCTTACAGAAAGCTGATGATGGAAACCTGGGGCGCCAAATGCGTGCCGAGTCCGAGTCCTGATACAAATGCAGGCAGAAAATTCCTTGAGCAGAATCCCGAACATCCGGGAAGCCTCGGCATAGCCATCAGTGAAGCGATTGAAGACGCCGTAACCACAAAAGATTCACGATATTCACTGGGCAGTGTATTGAACCATGTGCTGCTGCATCAGACCATCATAGGTCTTGAAACGCAAAAGCAGCTTGCGTCCGTAGGGGAATATCCCGATATAGTTATCGGATGCGCAGGCGGAGGAAGCAACTTTGCAGGCATTGCCCTCCCCTTCATCAGGGATAAAGTGCACGGCAAAAAAGTACATGTAATAGCAGCCGAACCTTCTTCATGCCCCTCTTTAACCAAAGGCGCCTACAGCTATGACTTCGGCGACACCGCTGAAACGACTCCGTTATTGGCCATGTGCACGCTCGGACACAGTTTTGTGCCTGCGCCGATCCATGCCGGCGGCCTGAGATACCACGGCATGGCGCCGATAGTCAGCAGACTGGTAATGGACAAATTAATAGAACCAAGGGCATATAGCCAGCTTGAGACCTTTGCGGCAGGCATTACCTTTGCCAGGACGGAAGGACATATACCCGCCCCCGAGACAAACCATGCCATCGCCTGTGTCATAGAAGAGGCGAAGAAGGCAAAAGAGGAAGGCAAAGAAAAGGTCATCCTCATGAACTGGAGCGGCCACGGTATAATAGATCTCTCAGCATATGACGCATATCTCTCAGGAAAGCTCGATGATTACGTGCTGCCCGATGATGACATAAAGAAACTGCTAAAGGACCTGGAGAAATATCCGAGACCATAAGGATTCGATGCAGGGGCGAACGACCTGTTCGCCCCTGCCGATTAAATTATGACGGACATATATTGCAGCCAATTAGGAATGCTTGTCGAATTCAAGTACTGTTTTTCCATGAACGAAAAACTGCCGTGCAGAAATATCATAGGCTGCTGGAAGGACAGGACCGATATCATCGCATTCCTGAAAGAAAACTTTTCCGAAGAGGACTTGAAGAAAATCTTCTCAGGCCCGCCAAAAACCAGAATCGACCGGATCGTTGAATCAATAAAAAAATAATCCCTTTTTGGATACGTGTTACCCTCTATCAAAAGGTTGCAGTGGTATGTTCTCTTTAACCGCACCGGGTCCGTTCGGCAATCATTACAAATGTGTCGACAATAACCACATCATGCTCACTTGAAATCATCAGCAGTTTTAAAGATGCATAAACTTTCAGTGAAGGGTTATGCCAATGCTTGCATTTCCCGATGCATCTTGATTACTATCAACTGTATGGTTTGCAGATTTCTTGTATTTCTATTCTGCCTCTTCATTTTTCCTGCGGATTCTTTTGCCTCCGAGGTCTATTCATATTCTAAAAACAACGGCGTTATCGGCGAGATTAAAACATATGCCGTAAAAGGCGATGAATCTCTCATCGAGATAGCTAGGAAGTTCGGAATCGGGTACAACGAGATTACCGAGGCCAATCCCCGCCTTGATCCTTTTATCCCCGGCAACGGCAAAACCGTACAGATATCGACTCAGTGGGTCCTGCCGGACGTAGCAGCCTATGAAGGGATAGTGATAAACCTTTCGGAGATGAGGCTGTATTATTTCACCAAAGACAGGGTGATGACTTACGCAATAGGCATCGGTGATGAAGGAAAGGACACGCCTGTCGGGAACTTTAAGATAGTTGATAAGATCATCAATCCTCCATGGGTTGTGCCTGCGTCTATAAGGAAGGAAAGACCGGAATTGCCTAAGGTTGTTCCTCCGGGTCCCAACAATCCTCTCGGCTCTCATGCAATGAGGCTCTCCCGTCCGAGCATCCTCCTTCATGGGACGGACAAACCCTTTGCTGTCGGCAGAAAGGCAAGCCACGGCTGCATTCGTTTATATCCCGAAGACATTCCTGATCTGTTCAAGGTCGTGCCTAACAAGACGAAAGTAACCATTATACGGCAGCCTGTAAAAACGGGCGTCTCCGGCGGCAAAGTGTATCTCGAAGTACACAAAGACAATGCGATGAGAATAAATTATTTCAATGAGGCAGTTCGGCTGCTGAAAAAAAATAATATTTACGTCAATATCGACAGGACAAAGCTGCTTGCGGCGCTTAAAGAAAAGAATGGAATTCCTGTAATTATTTCAAAGTAAAAAAGCTGAGAGGCCGGATAAACCTACAGCCTCTCAGCTTTTTATGCGTTATTTCTTTTGATGCAGTTCAAAAGCCTTTGTGCATTTTTTCGCGGCGTCTTCCGCTCTCCTGGCAGCGTCTTCAGCCTTCATAGCCGCTGCATCGGCCTTCTTCAGGGCGTTCATATCCCTGTCACAACAATCTCTTGCAGCCTTCATAGCATCCTGGGCCAGTGATTTCGCATCGCGCGCCTCTTTCTTGGCCGCATCAATATCCGCTACCTTTCCTTCAAGCGCATTCAGCCTGGATTCTACGGCTGTAACACGTGCTTCGAGTTTACTTATCCTGTCAATGAGGGGATCTATTTGCTGTTTCACATATTCCCTTGTAGCACAACCCGAAACAAATAAAAATGATAAAGAAAGGACCAACAAAACTATCTTTTTCATTTTACACCTCCTTTCGCTAAAGTCATACTTATTCTTTAAAATATTAAAGTAAAATCTCTTAAATGTCAACAAAATAATTGATTTAGATATGTTTTTACCCAATTAGCTTGAGTGGCTGAAAATTTCAGACTTGATATGGTAGTATTGTTTTATGTTATTGCTGAAAGTTACCGTTACAAATCTTCGGGAAGTCTTAAAGACTGCCGTTGAAACTCTCAAAACAGGCGGCATTGTTGCTTATCCGACAGAGACCTTTTACGGTCTTGGAGTCAAGTTTGATCTGGAGCAATCACTGAAAAAATTATATGAAATCAAGCAAAGGCCGAAAGACAAGCCCATGCCTTTAATCATAGGCGAAAAGCGTTTACTTGCTTCCATAGCCTCTTCGATAAACAGCGCTGCGGAATCTCTTATCGACGGATTCTGGCCTGGTCCTCTTACCCTTCTTGTCCCGGCAGGGGAGAATATTTCAGAATGGCTGACTGCCGGGACCCGCAATATTGCCGTCAGGGTCCCGGGAGAATCCTTTGCCCTTGAGCTTGCAAGACATGCGGGGTTTCCCATAACTTCGACAAGCGCTAATATCTCAGGCTTTCCGCCTGCCCGGGATGCAGCGACCGTCAGAAAATATTTTTCGGATGATATTGATTTGATAGTAGATGGCGGAGAAGCTCCCGGAGGTCTTCCGTCAACTATTGTAGATACAACAGGCAATGGGATACGGATAGTGAGGGAAGGGGCTATTTTACCGTGAAAAATACGGGCCAATGCATATCACAATTCATTAGGCCCGCTTATTGTATCTTTTGTTATTTCCTTCTTACCCGATGACTTCAATTTCAGCAGGGTTATAATGATTCCGCCTGCAACAGCGCCGCACAGCGCCGAGAGGAATACTATAATTGCAAGGGACGCCTCTAACTTCCAGAAGAAAAAGGTTATAGCAACAGGCACGGCATTCTGGACCGAAAATACCGCCACAATCAGCATCACAAGCAAAAGAAAAATTATCGTCGCCATTTTATATCCTTTCTATGCTTTTATCCCGGCCTGAAAATGATAAGATTACATGGCGTTTCCCTGAGGACCTCTTCTACAGGGTTGCCGCTGGTAATACTCCTGAGAAGACTTCTTTCACTGGCGCCCATTACTATAAGGTCGTTTCTCCGGTGGGCAGCTTCAATCGTGATAGACCGTGAGACGGAACCCTGCCCCGTTTTTTTTTCATGACGTATATCATATTTATTCAGACAGTCCGTAAATTGATCTATATCTTTCGGCAGCCGTTTCTCCCTTTGCGCGGGATTCAGGAGCGTCTCCCCATGAAAAAAATCAGTAATAGGGCTTGTCAGATGGAAGAGGGTTACGGATGCCTGAAACGTCTGCGCAAGTTTCGCCACAAAGCATGACCTTCCTTCAAGGTCCGTCATATGCCCTTTTAAAGGCACAAGTATATTTCTGGGATAACTTTTCCCCATTCGCACAACCCTCACTATAGCCGCGGCACAGGGAAGTTTCATTGCCAGTTGCCGCGCCAATGTTTTCAAATAATATCTTCTCTCAACATCTTCCCTCCTTGTGGCAGCGAAGACGATGTTCACACCGTTTTTTCTTACCAGATCGCTTATCTTTTTCAGGGGGTCTCCCTTTTCGGTAATGCTTTCAACCTCGACATCCAGGCTCCGGGCCTCAAAGAAGAGTCTCTCAAGGGCAGCCTCGGCATGTCTGAACATATCTCTCTCGATCTTTCCATCCGCTACAAAGACAAGAGAAAGAGACGAACCGCAGGATTTTGCAAGGGCTATGGCATAACGCGCCGCTATTTCGGAATTCGTAAATTCATTTACGGCAGCGAGGATTTTTTTGTACATACTAAAATTATACAGACAGTTGCAGCGAACCGCAAGAAACGTGTAAGGGAAATGTTAAAATATCCCATGTTCGATACATCATGTACAAATCTGCTCGTCAGAGGTGTCAACTGGATAGGCGATAGCGTTATGACACTCCCTGCGATCAGGTCATTAAAAAAAGCCTTGCCGGATACAAAATTGTCCCTGCTCGTAAAACCGTGGGTATCCGCCGTTTTTGAACATAACCCGTTTATCGATGAGATCATCCCCTATGGCATGGAACATGAGAAATTTATCGGCAAACTGAAACTCTCAAGGCAGTTGAGCAAAATGGACTTATGCGGCGCAATCCTTTTACAGAATGCCTTTGACGCCGCCCTCATAGCTTTTCTTGCGGGCATAAAAAACCGGATCGGTTATGACAGGGACGGCAGGGGCTTCATGCTGACCACGAAAGTGCCCGTGCCTCGGGATGCGGACAAAAAGCATCAGATTTATTATTATTTGAACCTGCTTGAGCAGGCAGGGATAAAAGCGGAATACGCCTATCCGTATATTTATCTCCTCAACGAGGAAAGGCTTCATGCAAGAACATTTCTTAAGGACATTAAGAGACCTATACTCGGCATAAATCCGGGCGCGGCCTATGGTTCCGCAAAAAGATGGTTTCCCGAAAGATTTGCGGATATCGCAGCCTGGTTTATTAAAGACACCGGGGGCGGTGTTGTTATTTTCGGCGGACCATCGGAAACGGATATAGGAGAAGAGATTTGCAGAAAACTGGAGCTGGAAAAATTTGGCGATTCCGCTTATCCCCTTAACTTTCTCGCCGGCCATCTTCTGAATCTTTCGGGGAAAACGGCCCTGAGAGAACTTATTTCCCTGATTTCGGAATGCGATGTCATGGTTACGAACGATTCAGGGCCGCTCCATATCGGCTACGGGGTGAGGACGCCTGTGGTTGCAATCTTCGGTTCAACAGACCCTCTGTTGACGGGGCCCCCTCCCGAGGGTAACGGGACCGATCACATAGTGATAAAACCCGATATCTCGTGCAGCCCGTGTTTTAACCGCACATGCAGGAAAAACGACATGGAATGCATGTATGCAATCACTTCAGACGAAGTCTATTACGGCATCAAGAAAATGCTTCCGCATGTTCCGGCGGTATTTTTTGATCGGGACGGAACTCTGAACAGGGACGGCGGGTACATCAATAATTTCGACAATTTCCGTGTCTTTGAAGATATTGAACAACTACGTCTCCTGAAAGAAAAAGGGTTCCTGCTTATAGGCATTTCCAACCAGTCGGGAATAGCCCGAGGGATTGTTAATGAAACGTTTGTAAAGGCGGCGAACAATGTGTTTATTGATAAATACGGGTTCGACGATTTTTATTACTGTCCGCACCATCCCGACGAACGCTGTGAATGCAGAAAGCCGGAGCCTGAAATGCTTCTTAGGGCAAGGGCCGGGCATAAAATAGATCTGAAAAAATCCTACATAGTAGGAGACAAAGAAGCCGATATGCTGCTTGCAAAGGCCGTAGGCGCAAAAGCGGTGCTTGTTCAGACAGGTAAGCTGCAGGAGTCGCCGAATGCGGATTTTACGGTAAAAAATCTTACGGAAACCGTGAAGCGGATACTTGGGAATGAAAAACCCTGAGAAGATACTTATCGTCAAGCCGAGTTCTCTCGGCGATGTTGTGCACAGCCTTCCGTTTTTAAATGCGATCAGAAAGCGCTATCCGGAAGCGGAAATACACTGGGTCATCTTTAAGGGTTTTGAAGGACTGCTCGAAGGACATCCTATGCTCCATAAATTATGGGTCGTCGACAAAGACTCGTGGACTAAATTCAACCGTGCAAAGGACACGGTCGCCGAGATTAAATCACTCTCGAGGGATTTAAAAAAAGAGCGCTTTGACCTCGTTATCGATCTGCAGGGACTCCTGCGGAGCGGCCTTATTACGGCAGCTACAGGCGCGCCGGTAAGGATCGGATTTAAAGAAGCAAGAGAAGGGAGCAGGTTTTTTTATACCAACAAAGTCCCCGGCGGAAGAGATATTCACGCGGTTGACAGATATTTAAAGGTTGCCGAATTCCTCGGATGTGATACCTCGGAAGTTATTTTTCCCCTCCCGCCTTTTGAGAAAGCTTCTTCTTTTGAAAATATTATTTCATCCTTCATCCTTCATCCTTCATCCTTTGAAGAATATGTTGTAATCGTCCCGGGGGCGCGGTGGAAGACAAAGAGATGGCCGCCGGAATATTTCGGGAAACTTGCCTCACTTCTGCATTTGAGATCAATCATTGTAGGAAGCAAAAGCGATGTGAGTATCGCAAATGAAATCGTTGCGCTCTCTCAGGGAAAGTCGTGTTCTCTTGCCGGAAAGACGGATTTGAAGGAATTGATTGCGGTGATCAAAGGCTCTAAATATCTTGTCACCAATGATTCAGGCCCGATGCATATAGCTGCGGCATTGGGAGTCCCGGTCTTCGCTATTTTCGGGCCGACCGACCCGGCAAGGACAGGCCCTTACGGCAAAGGGCATATCATCATAAGAGAACCTGTTGAATGTGCGCCGTGCTTTAAAAAGACATGCGGCGACATTAAATGCATGAAGGATTTGTCGGCTGAAAAAGTTTATCGGATAATTGAAAGAAATCCGGGATAATTTCAGCCTGTCTTTAATCGAGCTACTTTTTCACCCCTTCTCTGGCGATGGCGATCTTCCCGGTTCTGACGAACTCTTTTATGCCCATAGGCTTGAGGATCTCTATTATGGCCTCTATCTTTTTTTCATCGCCGGTAACTTCTATGGTATAGGTCCTCTGGCTTGAGTCTACAATCCTTCCTCTGAATATCTCGGCTATCCTGAGCACCTCGGCCTTGTCCTCCTGACGGGGGGCAACTTTTATAAGCACCATTTCACGCTCTACATGGTCCAGTTCCGTCATGTCTATAACCTTGATGACGTCTATGAGTTTGTTCAACTGTTTGTTAATCTGCTCGATGATCTGGTCATCGCCGCTGGTGACAATAGTCATATTTGATATGAGCGGATCAATGGTCTCTCCCACTGAGAGGCTTTCGATGTTATACCCTCTCCCGCTGAAGAGGCCTGATATCCTTGAAAGTACGCCAAACTTATTTTCGACAAGTAGTGAAATGGTATGTCTCATGTTATTTCACCGCCTTTAGTTTCTTTTCGGATTTTTCGGTCTTTTCTTCAAAGAGCATCTGATCGATAGGCGCTCCTGCCGGCACCATTGGATAGACCTTCTCTTTCCAGTCTACAACAAAATCCATGAATACCGTTCTCTTTATCTTGAATGCTTCCCTGAGAACCGGCTCAACCTCGCCCGGTTTAGTAGCCCTTAATCCGACTGCGCCATACGCCTCTGCAAGCTTGACAAAATCAGGGATTACTTCCAGATGAGTATGGGAATATCGTTCATTATAGAAAAGCTCCTGCCACTGCCTTACCATGCCGAGATAGTGGTTGTTGAGGATAGCGACTTTTACAGGCAGCTTGTTGATGACGGCTGTTGCCAGTTCCTGAATATTCATCTGGATGCTTCCATCTCCTGCAATGTCTATAACAAGCTTGTTCGGATGGGCAAACTGCGCCCCGATAGCTGCGGGGAATCCATATCCCATAGTTCCAAGACCGCCGGACGTCAGCCACATTCTCGGTTTATCAAATTTATAAAACTGGGCTGCCCACATCTGGTTCTGTCCTACTTCCGTTGTGATTATTGCATCCCCCTTTGTGATCTCATATATCTTTTCGACAACAAACTGGGGCTTTATCACATCTTCGCTGTAGGTATATGTCATGGGCCTTTCTTTTTTCCATGCTTCTATCTGCCTGAGCCATGCCCCGCGGACCTCCGTCCACTGCTCCTTGATATCTTCCTTCATGACCTTGTTCAAGGCCGTAAGGACCCTCTTGACGTCTCCAACTATCGGCACGTCTACCCTAACGTTTTTTCTGATCGACGTCGGGTCGATATCAATATGGATTATCTTTGCATTCGGTGCAAAGGCGTCTATCTTTCCGGTGACCCTGTCATCAAAGCGCATACCGACTGCAATAAGCAGGTCCGATTCCTGTATAGCCTTGTTGGCATAGTAAGTGCCGTGCATTCCCGGCATCCCCAGAGAAAGGTCATGAGAGCCGGGGAAGGAACCGAGACCCATCAGTGTCATTGTTACCGGTATGTCGTTAGATTCGGCAAGTTCACGGACTTCCTTTGACCCGCCCGAAAGCACCACGCCTCCGCCCGCAACAATCAGAGGTCTCTTTGATTTTGCGATAAGCTGTGCCGCCTGGGCTATCATCCACTTGTTCCCTTCATAGGTTGGGTTGTAGCTCCTGATCTTTATTTCCGGCCAGGTAAACTCCGCCTTTGCCGAGGTGACGTCCTTTGGCAGGTCTATTAGCACCGGCCCCGGACGTCCGGATATTGCGATATGGAATGCCTCTCTTATAATCCCTGAAAGGTCTCTTACGTCTTTTGCCAGATAATTGTATTTGGTGCAGGGCCTTGAAATGCCTACGATATCGGCTTCCTGAAAGGCGTCATTTCCGATAAGCATAGTGGGTACCTGTCCGCAGAAGACAACCAAAGGAATTGAATCCATTGATGCCGTAGCAATCCCGGTTAAAGTATTCGTTGCCCCCGGCCCGGATGTTACAAGCACGACTCCCACCTTCCCGGTAGACCGTGCATAGCCGTCTGCAGCATGAACGGCTCCCTGCTCATGCCTTGTCAGGATAAGCTGAAGGTCTTTATTGTCATAAAGCAAATCGAAAATATTGAGGATAACGCCTCCGGGATATCCGAAGACATGCTTTACCCCTTCCCGCTTTAAGCACTCAAGAAATATCTCAGCCCCTGATATCTTCATAAGCTTTGCTCCTTTTAATTTTATATGAATTTTACCATAAAACATGAGCAAGGTGTAAATAGTTTCGGTCAACAAGGATTACTCTGTTCATATAAAAAAGTTATACTATATACAAATGAATTTATCCTAATATGTTATAACGGAAAGGGAATACGGTTTTATGGCGAAAGTAAAAAAGGAATTGGAATTGATCGGGGACAATCTGAAAAAGGATTTGCCGCTTTATACTATCGGTGTCGTAGCGGAATTAATGGGGACGACAAACCAGACTCTGCGACTTTATGAAAAGCACGGTCTCGTAAAACCGGCCAGAAAAAATAAGAACAGATTTTATTCCGATGATGACGTCAGATGGCTTATCTGTTTAAGAGAGTTGATCCATAAGAAAAAATTCAGCATAGAGGGCATCAAGAAACTTCTCGAATATGCTCCTTGCTATGAGATAACGGATTGTCCTCCGAACAGGAAGAACGAATGCCGGGCATATATAGACAGGTCAAAACCGTGTTGGGAACTCAATGAGATGTTCTGCAACAGAAAGCCGAGCAACGGCTGTGAAAAATGCGTCGTCTTCCTGTCGAAAAACAAGAATAAAGCCGGAGACGATGGAGAAGGCAAAGACTTCTGACGTCTTATAATCACTCAGTCATAATTCAAACAAAAAAAAACTTTACAGAACCGATAAGTTCTGCAAAGTTTTTTTAATAGCAAATGGATACCTTAGTGAGAACGCATGTTAAGTAAACCCCAAAATACTAATATGAGGATAAAGAATGCAATTATAATAAGGTATTCAACGCCTTTTGTCGCAAAGATATCATAATATGTGAAGAGTTCCTCCATTATTAGACCTCCGTTTTCACTTTTTAGTGGTGTTCTCTCGCCCATGCAGGGGGCTCTTTTAATACCGGCATCCTGTTTACAATCCATCTAAATGCCCATATTTCCGTAAGGATGATGGAAGCGGTTATTATATATTCCATCGGAGCCGGCCAATATTTTTCGCTTAATGGAACATACCAGTTGTATGCAATGAAGGTATAATTGAGTCTGTTAATGATGATTCCAATCATGGTGATTATGGCTGCAAACTTTATGGTTGAAGTATTTTTATTTTGAGCACCGTGCGCGAACATAAAGCACGGCACAAGGACAAATCCTACTATTTCGAAGAGATACCAGAAACCCATCGGGGAATTCAGATATTGAACGGCATGTTCATGAACGAGCAGGATAATCTTCAGGAAGAAATATCCGAACATTGCAGCCGAACAAATCCTTGCAAGTCCGACGAGTATATCATCATAATGCTTATGATGCGCTTCATCGAGCTGGCTACCGAAGACCTTATGGCTTATAGAACCTTCAAATATGACCATTGAAAGTCCCGCAAATATACTCGAAACAAAATAGAGTATCGGGATAAACTCGGTATACCATAGAGGATGGATCTTGTTTTTTGCCATGATCATTAGGGCCGCAAGACCCGACTGATGCAGAGTTGAGAGACAGATGCCGAAGACCACCGCTCCCAAGGTCAGTCCGCCGAGTATTTTCCTCAACTTCTTCATTCCAAGCCATTCCGCAACCGTAGGAGAAAATTCTACGAATTCCGCCAGCATATACAGGAAGAAATGCCAGGCAACGAGGAACATGACCGCGTTTACGCCGAACGAATTGCCTATCATCGGGTTATAAATATTCCACCAGCGTCCGATGTCAAGGACGATTGCGCCTGCATAGAAAAGATAGGCAAGGAAACCATTAAGGACCGTTGCCCGAATAATGGCATGATATTTTTCCGCTCTCAGGATATATACAACAAAGCAAATGACATAGGCTCCGCCGGCAAAAGCGACACCCGTAACAACGTCAAAGCCTATCCAGAGTCCCCAGGGATACTGCTGATTAAGGTTCGTTATGGGTTTGCCGAGTCCCGTAGCAAGACGGTAGACAATAAATATATAGCCAAGGACCATGATAGGAAGAGAGATAAGATTAAACGGCGTTGCAATATTTCCCCTTGGTTTCAGCTCCTTTTTCAGGAAGCTCCAGAAATCTGCAAAATTCTTTATATTAGGGCCTGCTTCTTCTTTTACGATCGCTACTGTATCTAACTTTTCTCCAGCCATGCTTTACCCTCTTCCTTTCTCCTAATGTTTCCCTTTTTCTTCATGTTTTTCTTCATGCTTCTCTTCCCCGTCCTTTTTTGTAGCCCGGTTTATTCCGAGCATGACGATCGGCCAAAGTACAAAAACGAACGGAACTGCAAACAGGAAACCCGTACTGTATTCCGGATAGGGAACGGTACCAAGATCCGTACGGAAACCTATCTGCGGGAACGGAACTGCCGAAAGATACAGGTGTGAAGTGCCGCCGACTTCGTATTCTCCGTAGATATGATTAACGTACTTGTCGGGGTTCGCGGCGATCCTCCTCTTGCCTTCTTCCAGGATCTGCCTTCTCGATCCGAACATCAATGCCTGAGTCGGACATACTTCGACACAACCCGGCAGTTCGCCTTTATTGTATCTGTCATAGCATAAATTACATTTTTGGATCCTCGGCATTGCTTTATTATATTCAAACTTGGGAACGTCAAAGGGGCAGGACACCATGCACAGCCTGCATCCGATACAATTCACATCCCAGGTAACGTGCCCTGACGGCCGTTTTCTCATAGCTTTCACGAGACATGCGGCTACGCATCCGGGCTGATTACAATGCATGCATCTCTTCGGCACGTAAATCGGTCCCTTTTCAGTCTCGTAACGGTTAATGGTCGTATACTGCGTATCGGATGTCTTCCGTGTCGTCTTCAGAGTATTCTCATTGGCGGATTCGGATATGTCCGGGATTGGCAGGCCGTTGACCTCGGCACATGCTTTTTCACAACGCCGGCATCCTATACACCGCGTCGTATCAACGAGAATGCCCTTAAATTCCTTTGCAGTTTGCCCCTCGTTGGCAACAGATTTTCCCGGCGCAAGAAGGTTCCCTGCGGTTGCGCTTGCAACGCCTGATCCCATAATCTTTAGAAAATTCCGTCTGTCCATCCTTGCTCCTCTCTATTCATTAACCTTTTTTTGTATACTTGAACCGTTTATTCAGGTTTCCAAACATTCAATATGTTGTTCTTATTCTGCTTCACCACATGATCGTTCTTGCTTTGGGTCATCTCGGCGGGTCCTCCCGCTTTTACCTTATGGCATTCAGTGCATTTCCTGCCTTTTTTAAGCTCCATCTTTTCATGACAACCCAAACATTGACGATGATAAGCCGATAATAATTTTGTTTTATTCAGGTGTTGCCTGTCATATGCAGTCATATGGCAATTCTTGCAATTCGGCGGCGTATCCTTCTGTGCCTCGGCGCCGGAGGCGCTTTGATGATGGCATCCGTCGCAGAGTGTCTGTACGTTCCCATGGAAATAAGCGGCCATTTTGCTGTCATTCGAAATCTTGATCAGCTTACGTATTATTTCCTGATGCGGGAATTTAGAGGGTTCAAATTCTTTTTCGAGAACTTTTATTTCGACGTCTTTCTTTATCTTATCGACCGCTCCCGATGAAATGGCGGTCCCCTGGAGTTTATCTTTTTGGCCGGTATGACAGCGGCCGCATGTATCAGTTTTCGGGTTCATCGTTTCGACGTCCATAGGTTTTATATTGTAATGGCAGCCGGCGCAGTCTTTTTCCGTTTTCTTTTTGTTATGGCAGCCCGTACAGCTATGTTCTGAAAAAACCTGGTGATAGGCATTTGCAAGATTGATCCCGTTGCCTTCGGGTTTGCCGGTAAGGCTGTGGCATTCATTACATGCCTTCAACGTTTCATGGTGGCATGAGCGACACGTCTTAGAAGATGTTTCATGATACTTATGATCAAAAGTAACGCCCTTTAGTTTTGCATCTTTAATATTTATAAATGGTTTTTCCTTCTGATCACGGTCAGGTCGTGGAATCTTTTCAAGTTCAGCAACTGTCTTATACTTTCCAGCATGGCATTTTGAGCATTCAGTCGGACATGCTTCCTTTTCGCCCTTCTTTAAATATTCTTCTTGATACTTTAAATGACAGTTAAGACATTGCTGATGTGAAACCTTTCTTATGGAAAGCCCTTTCTTGGCTGCTACCTTCGTTATAGCAGTTAGCTCGGGCCCCCTTTTCTTCCCGAGTTCATGACAATAATAGCAGGACTCCTCAGTCCCCTTTTCATATACTAACGCTAAGGTTTCATCTTCTTCGTTGATATCATAAGTATGATGGCACTGACCGCAATCATCCTTGCCCAGCTTTTCTTTTAGCTTCTTTACATGCTTGTCATGAACGGAAAAATCGAATTCAAAAGCCGGATACTTTATTTTCAGGGCCGCGTTCTCTTTTGCATGACAATTTGCGCAAGTCACGGGACCGGATTTTTTGCTTTCATTGTTCTTCTTTTTATGGCAGTCAATACATTCATCATGATACGCCATCATTACGGCCTTCTTTCCCGTTTTCTTGATATTCTTGGGGAAAGCGAACTTAAGGGCCTCTCCATCGGCAGGGTGACAGGCATTGCATCCTTCCGTTTTCAGAGCTTCTTCATGTTTGCCATGGTTAAAAATTACCTGGGGACGTTCAAGCTTGCCGAAGATTTCCGTATGTGCAATAGCAATCTTGTTTTCCGGTTTCGCAAGAGTAGCTTCTTTAACATGGAGCGTAGCTTCTACCGTATATACGCCATACAAACCATACGCAATTAGTATGAGATAAGCGATACTTACCAAAAAGTACATTAGTTTTCTATTCATCTTCTTATCCCTTCATCGGTTTATTTCCCCAGTTTCAAATGCTCGGGCATTTCCATAGTCGCCATCAGTATCTCATCGAAAAAGATGTTCTTCACGGGCAGATTCCAGTATTTGATCACGTCCTTGATACCAGTGCTGCAGTTATGGCACGGCGTGATCACATACTTCGCACCAGTCGCCTTTATCTGGTCGGCCTTTACTCTGTTGCCCTTCGCCTTATGTGCGGCCCAGTTTGATAACGAGGCCAAACCACCCCCTGAATTACAGCAGAAATTGTGCTCCCGGTTCGGCGTCATCTCCCGAAAATCTTCACACGTCGCGTTCACAAAATACCTTAACTTCTCCGCTCCCCCTCCCCTTCGGACAATATTGCACGGATCCTGCAGCGTCACAGGCTCTTTGATCTTCCTCGCTATCTTGATCTTACCCGTCTTCAGCAGATCAACCCAAAACTCTCCCGTCTGAATCACTTCAAACGGCAGATCCTTCCATCCCAGCATCGGCGGTGCCACTGACCTAGTGGTAAATCGCGGATGCCCTCACTCAGTGAGCACCATCTTCTTTACTCGCAATCGGGCCGCGTTGTCATACAACCCCCGCACAACCCGGTTCATAGTCGTAAAATCACGCAGAAACATCGGCATGTTGCTCGTGTCCCACACGTCTCTCCCGGCCACTGTCCAGTCGACACCCGCAGCCATCATTATCTTCGCCGTACGCTCGATATGATACGTATTAGTCTTGGGCTCGGCGCCCAGAGGAAACCATAATACCTCTGCCCCATCTTTATCTATGGGGATCCTCAAATCCTTGAACTCCGCACCTACTTCCTCTTCCTGCCACTGCATCGTATCTATCCAGTCGTTTTGTGCAAACCACACCTGGTTCAGTGTAGTGGCATGCGAGTGGTCCTGGTCCATCATACGCTGAGGCACCACTCCAAGCACATAACACACCCGGCGCACCAAGCCTATGATAAGCGTTATATCTAAACCATACGGACAGTACATGCTGCAACGATGACAGATATTGCATTCGGTAAAGACTATACGCGCGCACTGCTTGATGAACTCCGCGTCTACCTTCCCCTTCCGCTTCAGCATCTCCCATATTGTCATCCGCATCTTAGCAACAGGCGCATAGGTCGGGTCTCCATCATTGGAAAGATACCACTGGCAGGCCTTTGAGCACAATCCGCAATGGATACAGGTCTCAACCACTGCCCTTATCCTCGCCGTACGCGCACCTAATACCGCCATGATCGTCTTCTCGATCTTCTCCGGCGTAAGGTCCTTTATCGATTCGTCAAGCCC
>JBAZWR010000038.1:0-8278 GCA_041660325.1 Thermodesulfovibrionales bacterium
GATAGATGATGCCCTCTCTCTCAAGGCATTTGAGGGAAGGTATAAGATTGTAATCGTCGATGACGCGGACACTATGAATCAGTATGCTGCAAACGCCTTTCTCAAAACGCTTGAAGAACCTCCTGATGACAGTCTGCTTGTCCTGATATCGTCAAATCCCGATCATCTGCCCGATACCATAAAGTCCCGGTGTTCCCGTTTAAATTTTACTCCTCTTTCGGATGAGGCATGTGCAAAAGTAATAGAAAAGGTCGTTCGGCAGCAGGCGTCAGTCAATGCGCAGGGCAAGAAGAAAAAAGACGATCCCTCAATAACTTCCGGCCCCCCCGACCCCCAAACCGTTTCATTGCTTGTTCGTCTTTCGATGGGGCGGCCCGGTTATGCGGTTTCAGGCGGCCTGCTTGAAGAAAGGGAATGGTTTTTCGGACTTCTTAAGGGGATGCTGAATGCCGAAAAGGACGGCTGGAGTTCAAGGGAGGAAATGGAACGCTGGTTCGACTTTATCCTCCTCTTACTCAGGGACATGACTATTTTAAAGATCACCCGCAACGAATCCGGATTAATCAACAGGGACCTGAAAGATTATATAAATAAACTGAGCAGTTCTATGGACTTAAAAGTTATAATAGAAAGTTATATAAAGCTGAATGCCTTAAAAGGTTGCTGCAATTTTAATTTAAATAAATCCCTCACTTGGAATTATACCGGTTCACTTTTGAGGGCGAGGATGGATATTACAAATGCCTGACATTGTTGGGATAAGATTTAAGCCGTGCGGGAAGGTCTATGACTTCGAGGCCAATGACATCGAGGTCCGCAAAGGGGACCTTATCGTCGTAGAATCCGAGCTCGGACTTAATATAGGCACTATTGTTCTTGAACGCCGCACCGTAGAAGACTCGGACAGAAAACTGAAAAAAATTATCCGCAAGGTTAATGAAGAAGACCTCCTCCAGCAAGAGGACAATAAAAAACTTGAGCAAGACGCAAAACTATATTCTCTTGAGAGGATAATGGCGCGGGGTCTCCCCATGAAGCTTATCAACACCGAGGCGACCCTCGACAGAAAACGCATCATTTTTTATTTCACTGCGGAAAAGAGGATAGACTTCAGAGAGCTGGTGAAAGACCTTGCTTCAAGGTTCAAGACGAGGATAGAGATGCGGCAGATCGGCGTAAGGGATGGAGCGCGCATTATCGGCAGTCTCGGCGTTTGCGGAAGGGAACTGTGTTGCGCAAAATTTCTTATAGCCTTTGAACCTATATCTATCAAGATGGCAAAAAAACAGGAGCTCGTTCTCAATACGGGCAAGCTGTCCGGCGTTTGCGGAAGACTCATGTGCTGTCTGGGTTATGAATATTCGGAAACCTACACCGAAGACAAACTCCGGGAAGATGAGGCCGCCTCGATTGTCGAAGAAGGCGAATCAAAGGAAATTATTGTAGCATCGGGTGATCCACCCGGAGAGGCTCCCGAACTGACCCTTAGAGATGAACCGACCCCGGTAGGACCCTCTCAGGAGACGGCTGCCACGCAGCAACAACCGGGTAAACAGGACGGCATGGAAAAACCCAGGAAATGGCATCCGAAAAGAAAAAGGCGTAAATTCCATCAAAAGAAGACGCCGCAGTAAACACATCTTTTGCATAAAATGAGAACATTTTTGCAATGTTACGGTTGATGAACTCGTAAAAAGTCGTCATTCCCGTGCTTAATGCACCTACTGTTGGCGAAGGCGGGTCACCTCAGCGACTCGCCGAGGCGAGAATCCATGTGCGCGCAACTTCTTGAAAAAATCCCGATTAAGGACTTCGGGAATGACAGCCATGAAAAGGACTTTTTGCTAAGTTGTCAGGATTAGGTAAATGGATAAATTTTATATAACAACGCCGATATATTATGTCAACGACGTCCCTCATATAGGTCATGCCTATACAACAATAGCCGCAGATATTCTTTCCAGATACAACAGGCTCAAAGGGAAAGAGGTCTTTTTTTTAACGGGCACCGACGAGCACGGGCAAAAGGTTGAAAAAGCTGCAAAGGAAAAGGGCCTTGCTCCTAAAGAACACGCAGACCGTATGGTTGAGAATTATAAGGACCTGTGGGAAAGACTTAATATTCGTTATGACGCTTTTATCCGTACTACGGATGAAGGGCATAAAAAGGTCGTGCAGAGCGTTTTACAGGAACTTTATAACACGGGAGAGATCGAAAAGAGGCTGTATGCAGGATGGTATTGTGTACCTGATGAACGCTTCTGGACTGAAAAGGAAGTTGTTGAAGGAAATTGCCCTGATTGCAAAAGACCTGTAGAGCAGATTACGGAAGAGAATTATTTTTTCCTGATGTCGAAATATCAGGAAAGGCTCATCCGTTATATCGAAGAAAACCCCTATTACATTCTGCCGGAGACGAGAAGGAACGAGGTCCTCGGTTTTCTGAAAAATAACCCCCTCGGCGATCTCTGTATCTCGCGCCCCAAGCAGAGACTCTCCTGGGGCGTCCCATTGCCTTTTGATGATAACTTCGTAACCTATGTCTGGTTTGACGCCCTTACCAATTATTACTCGGCCGTAAAGTATCTTGCGCCCTCCGCAAAATTTTGCAGCTCTGATGACTGGTGGCCGGCTGAGCACCATCTGATCGGCAAGGACATCCTCACAACACATGCTGTTTACTGGTCGGCCATGCTGATGGCCCTCGGGTTGCCGCTTCCTAAAAACATATTCGCCCATGGCTGGTGGACGGTACAAGGCAGGAAGATGTCCAAATCACTCGGTAATGTTGTTGATCCATGCAGGATTGCCGGGCAGTTCGGGGCCGACGCCTTCAGATATTTCCTGTTCAGGGAAGTGACCTTCGGCCTTGATGGAGATTTCTCCGAGCAGGCAATAACGCAGCGCTTTAATACCGACCTCGCAAACGACCTCGGTAATCTGGTAAGCCGCTCTCTCACTATGATAGAAAAATACCGGAACGGGGTTGTTCCCGAACCTTCGGACGGCAAAGACAGGGATGGATTGGAGAAAAAACTTCAGGCATGGTTTAAAGATCCTCAGAACGGTCTTATTTCAAGTTTCGACAAACACCTGCATTATCTTGAACTGCATATAGCTCTTGCAAACCTGTGGACATTCATAAATGAAATAAACGAGTACATACAACATGCCGTTCCATGGAAGGAAACCGACCAGGACGTTCTTTCCAATATCTTATATACCCTTGCTGAAGCCCTGCGGCTTATAGCTATCTTCCTCTATCCCTTTATGCCGTCAACTGCCGAAAGAATATGGGAACAACTTAATATTGGAGGAGATATTTCAAAAGTCAACATCCTTACCGATTCACAGTGGGGTAAACTGAAGCCCGGCGTCACAATTAGAAAAGGGCCCGCCCTTTTCCCGCGTATAGAAAAAAAGAAAGAATAACTGTTCTTGACTTCAAAAGAATCTCTCGGATAATATTAAGGTATCTTAATTATCCCAATTCCAAATACCAAATACCAAATATGACAATTGCAATCGGCTGTGACCATGCAGGGGTGGAACTTAAAAATGAGCTTCTCTCACTGTTAAACAATCTCCGGATTCAATATACTGACTACGGAACTGACAGCCCTGAATCGGTAGATTACCCTGATTTTGGCGAAAAGGTATCAGACGCCGTATCTTCAGGGAAGATAGAATCGGGGATACTCATCTGTGGCACGGGCATAGGAATGTCTATCGTAGCCAATAAATTTCCGGGAGTTAGGGCGTCTTTATGCAATGACCTTTTCACCGCAAAGATGAGCAGACTTCACAATGACGCCAATATACTTGTCATCGGCGGAAGGATCGTCGGGAAAGACCTTGCAAAAGAGATCGTCAAAACATGGGTGAGCACTCCTTTTGAAGGGGACCGTCACCGCAGAAGACTTGATAAAATAACAAAAATAGAGGAACGTTTAAAGAAACATGGCATTTGAAAATCTTAAATCAACCGACCCCGAAGTGTTTGAAGCCGTCATTAAAGAATTTGAACGGGAGCAGAAAAATATCGTTCTCATAGCATCCGAAAACTACGCAAGCCCTGCCGTGCTTGAAGTGCAGGGTTCCGTCTTTACCAACAAATATGCGGAAGGATATCCCGGCAGGCGTTATTACGGCGGCTGTGAATATGCGGACGTTATAGAAAGCCTTGCCGTCGGCAGGGCCAAACAGCTTTTCGGGGCCGACCATGTAAATGTACAGCCGCATTCCGGTTCACAGGCCAATATGGCCGTTCTTTTCTCGGTGCTGAAGCCCGGCGATACGATATTGAGCATGAGACTAAGCCACGGCGGTCATCTCTCTCACGGGGCTTCGATTAACTTTTCGGGAATTTTTTACAAAATTGTTTTTTACGGCGTAAACAGGGATACGGGCTATATTGATTATGAAGAAATAAGACGTCTTGCGCTTGAGAATAAACCGAAAATCATACTGGTCGGCGCAAGCGCCTATTCGCGGACTATTGATTTCAGCGTATTCTCCGATATAGCAAAAGAATCCGGCGCTTATTTAATGGCGGATATAGCACATATAGCGGGGCTTGTCGCGGCAGGACTGCATCCGTCCCCGGTGCCTTATGCGGATTTTGTCACCACAACAACCCATAAAACCCTGAGAGGCCCGAGGGGCGGGATGATTATGTGCAAGGCCGAGTATGCGAAAGCCATAGACAAGATGATTTTCCCGGGGATACAGGGCGGGCCCCTTGTTCATGTCATAGCTGCAAAAGCCGTCGCACTGAAAGAGGCTCTTAGTCCTCAGTTTAAAGACTATCAGGCTATGGTCATTAAAAATGCCCGGAAACTCGCGGATGAACTCATTCAAAAAGGCTTTAAGATTTTTTCAGGCGGCACTGACAACCACCTGATGCTTGTCGACCTGAATAATAAAAATATTACGGGGAAAGAGGCGGAAGAAGCCCTTGGGAAGGCCGGAATAACCGTCAACAAAAACGTAATCCCCTATGACGAAAGGCCGGCGACCATAACAAGCGGCATCAGGCTCGGCACGCCATGCGTAACAACAAGAGGCATGGGTGAAACGGAGATTGTCGAGATAGCCGAAATAATATCTTCGGTCATACAAAACAATAAAGATTATGAGGCGATCGGCGCCCTGAGAAACAGGGCAGAAACCCTTTGCAAGAGATTCCCGATATATTAAATTAAAACCTAACCTCTAAATTCTAATCGGATTTTATTATGAAATGTCCTTTCTGCAGCAATCTTGAAGACAAAGTCATAGACTCCCGCACCAGCAGGGAAGGCGACGCAATACGCCGCAGGCGGGAATGCCTGAAATGCGGGAAGCGTTTCACATCATACGAACGCGTAGAAGACATTATCCCCATGGTTGTGAAAAAAGACGGAAGGCGCGAACCCTTTGAGAGGCTTAAGATCCTTGGAGGTCTGAAAAAGGCCTGCGAAAAAAGACCCATCGGCATGGAAACACTTGAAGGCATTACGGATTCCATAGAAAAAAAACTTATCGGCCTTAGCGTTAAAGAGATTCCGAGCACCTGGGTCGGTGAAGAGGTAGTCGGCGCCCTCAGGGAACTCGATAAAGTAGCCTACGTCAGATTCGCCTCGGTCTACCGCCAGTTCAAAGACATCAACGAACTGATGAACGAAGTAAAAACCCTTTTTGAACACAAATAGTAAAACCTATAAACTTTCGATCACCTTCTTGAGTTTAGCATGTACCTGTTGGGCCACGCCGCTTAATAAGGGGTTATTTATTGCCTGCATGGATGTTATGGGATCGATTGCAGCAACTTCGACCTTGCCTTCGGAAAGCTCCTGAACAATGACATTGCAGGGCAGCATCAAGCCTATCTTGTCTTCGGCCTGCAATGCCTGGTAGGCGAACGGCGGGTTGCAGGCGCCGAGGATTCTGTATTTCCTGAAATCCGCATTCAGTTTTTTCTTCAGGGTCGCCTGGACGTCGATGTCGGTAAGAATGCCGAATCCCTCTTTCTTCAATTCTTCGGTAACTCTTGCAACCGCTTCGTCAAATGACACATTTAATGTTTTGCTGAAATAATAAGACATGGTGACCTCCATAATGAAAATCAACCACAGGCTAAAGCCTGCGGCTGCCTATAATTTAATACTGCGTAACCGCAATGCATTCCCTATTACCGAGACCGAACTGAAGCTCATGGCTGCTGCGGCTATCATCGGGCTTAAGAGTATCCCGAAAAACGGATAAAGTATGCCGGCTGCAACCGGCACTCCGACGGAATTATAGACAAAGGCCCAGAAGAGGTTCTGTTTTATGTTCCGCATGGTAGCCCGGCTCAAAAGCCTTGCGCGTACAATTCCCCTTAAATCACCTTTCACCAGCGTTACACCGGCGCTTTCTATGGCAACATCGGTGCCTGTGCCCATGGCAATACCGACATGGGCCTGAGCTAAGGCAGGCGCATCATTAATGCCGTCGCCTGCCATGGCAACAATAAACCCTTTATCCTGCAGCCTCTTTACTTCCTGAACTTTCCGGTCCGGCAGAACTTCCGCTACAACCTCGTCAATTCCTAATCTCCTTGCAATTGTCTCGGCAGTGGTATGGCTGTCGCCGGTGAGCATAACTATCTTAATACCCTCTTCGTAGAGCATTTTAATTGCAGCCGGCGTAGTTTCTTTTACAGGATCGGCTACTCCCAAAAGCCCTATAATGCCCTGATCAAAAACAAGGAACATGACCGTCATCCCGTCGGACCGCATATCTTCAGCCATTTTATAAAGTTCTCCGATGTCTATTCCCATTTCAGACAGCAGACTCAGATTTCCAAGCGCAACTGCATGTTCCTCAATCCTGCCGACAACTCCTTTGCCGGTTATTGACCGAAAAGATTCCACATGAGTCAGCGCGATCTTTCTCTCTTCAGCCCCTGCAAGAATTGCTGCAGACAGAGGATGTTCGCTTCCTTTCTCCAGACTTGCTGCATAGTAAAGCACCTTGTTCTCATCCCATCCATAAACAGGATAAACCTCGATAAGCTTGGGTTTGCCGACGGTAAGGGTGCCGGTCTTATCCACAACGAGCACATTGACCTTTTTCATTATCTCGATGGCTTCCGCATTCTTAAAAAGCACGCCTGCTGTTGCGCCCTTCCCCATCGCCACCATGATAGACATAGGGGTAGCAAGCCCGAGCGCACAGGGGCATGCAATGATAAGAACCGCCACTGCATTTATCAAGGCATGGGCATATCGGGGTTCCGGTCCCAGGACCGCCCAGACAATAAAAGTAATAACAGCGGCGGAAACCACTATCTGCACAAAGTATCCTGCAACCATATCGGCAAGTTTCTGGATCGGCGCACGGCTCCGCTGCGCCTCGGCAACCATGCGGATAATCTGTGAAAGAAGCGTTTCAGCGCCTACTTTTTCAGCCTTCATAACAAGAGTCCCGGTAGTATTCACTGTTGCGCCGATAACACGGTCGCCGGGCTGCTTTTCCGCCGGTACAGGCTCGCCCGTGACCATTGATTCATCAACAAAGCTTGAGCCGTCAAAAACCATGCCGTCAACCGGCACTTTCTCGCCGGGACGGATGCGCAGCAGGTCTCCCGGTTGAACATGTTCAATTGGGATATCCTCCTCAACAGCGTCATCTTTAATGATACGGGCTGTTTTGGGCGACAGCCCGAGAAGCGCTCTGATAGCGGCGCCGGTCCGGCCTCTTGCCTTTAGCTCAAGCACCTGCCCAAGCAGAACAAGGGTGATAATTACCGCTGCCGCTTCAAAATAAGCTCCTACATTGCCGTCCGGTCCTTTAAAAGATCCGGGGAAAATACCGGGGAATAATGCCGCAATAACACTATAGACATATGCGACTGTGACCCCGAGTCCGATAAGGGTAAACATATTCGGACTGCGGTTGATTACCGACTGCCATCCCCGAATAAAAAAAGGCATGCCTCCCCAGAGAACAACAGGTGTTGCAAGGACAAGTTCTATTCCCCTCAGGAGCAGCGGACTGATAAAATGTTCAAGTGAAAATCCGGGGACCATGTGGCGCATTGCTATAAAAACAAGAGGCACGGTAAGCAATATACTGACTTTAAAGCGGCGGACCATATCAACAAGTTCCGGGTTTTCTTCTTCCTGCAATGATATTGTCCTTGGCTCAAGCGCCATGCCGCACTTCGGACAACTCCCCGGCTTGTCGCTGATAACCTCGGGGTCCATCGGGCAGATCCATTCGTTTTTTGTTGCAACTCCAAGGGGTAAGACCG
>JBAZWR010000038.1:8288-20439 GCA_041660325.1 Thermodesulfovibrionales bacterium
ACATCTGTTCAAAGCCTCTCTGCTGCAGATATTTTTCAGGATCTTTGCGGAATTTCTCAAAGCAATGACTGCTGCAAAAATAATAGCTTTGGCCGTTGTAATCGTACTTCAGATCTGTTTTTGCAGGACCAACGTTCATTCCGCAGACAGGGTCTTTTACCGATAATCCACCCCCGCCCTTCTTTTGTAAAAGAGGGCTGAGGGGGTTAAGCATTATTTTAAGGGAGGCAGGTTTGGGTTTGCCTTCTAAGTACGCTTCCGGATTCTCATCGAATTTTTTTTTGCACTGATTAGCGCAAAAGTAACAGGTAGCGCCTTTATATGTTGACGTCGCGGCTGTATCCGCATCTTCAATAGTCATCTTGCAGACAGGATCTATTACTTGCATGGCCTTCCCGGATAACAATACTAATATTTATGCTGTTCGGCAGGCGCGGGCGCGGGCGCCGGTGCGGCTTCGGGAGCGGTGGCAGGCGGCTGCTGTCCCATCATTCCGCCCATCATACATTTGCACGTGCTCTTCATCTCCCGTATCTTTTCCTTCATTTGTTTCATGTCCTGCATCATCTTGTCTTTTTCCTCAGGCTTGACTCCCATAAGCATCTTTTCCTGAATATCCATCATGCCCGTTATTATCTGCGTCATGTCCTGGCAATGCATCATTTGCATCGGCTGACCGCCCTGCATCTTGGGACACATCATCTGCATCGGCTGTCCCTCCCCCATCTTCATGCCCTGTCCCATCTGTCCCATCTGGGCATAGGCAAAAGATGCAAAAGCGAGCAGGACTACCGAAATAAAAATCAGCTTCTTCATTTGGACCTCCTCATCCTCTTTCTAAAGAGGACTTTTTATTGTTAATACGTTGCTCTGCCTGAAAATCTACAGGCTTGTTTAATACAAAGCCTATCAAATCTTCAAATAACAGTCAAACTATACCCCAAACGCGGCAAAACGGTTGCTCGATTTGAAAGTGAAAGGGATACATAATAAAAAAGCTTTTAGGTTCTCCTCGGCGAATCCGCCTGAGTGCGGACGACTCCTTAATGCACTATTCACACTGTTGGATATGCATTTATCTGAAAAACACTTTAGGTTTAAAGCGCCGTCAGGTGTATACGGATTATCTTTTGTCGCGTTCTAAATGGTTTTTTATTATGTATCCCTTTCATTTATATGTAAATGATAGGCTTATTTTATTATTTATATTAAGTAGTATACAAATAAAATATGAAGGAATTATGAACGGGCTTTAAAAAAGACGGGGTTCGGCTATTGAACCTGCTGGAGTCGGGCAAGGGCCTCTTTTGCTGCTATGGTTTCGGCTTCTTTCTTGCTTTTTCCGACGCCGCTGCCGTATTTCTCCCCTGAGATATATACCTCTACGGTAAAGATTTTTCTGTGCTCTTCACCTTCCTGTTTTATGGTCCTGTATTCAGGGATGGAACTGAAAAGGAGCTGGGTTTTTTCCTGAAGCTCGGTCTTGGAATCATGGAATTCCCCCGAGTTGATGATGGGATGTATCTTCTCTCTGAACAAAGACAATACTATTTTTTTGGCCGCATCATAACCGCCGTCCACATAGACGGCCCCCAGCAAGGCCTCGAAGGCGTCTGCGAGCAGGGATTTCTTTGTTCTGCCGCCGGTGTGTTCTTCTCCCTTTCCGAGTTTCAGATATTGCCCGAGGGATATGGAAGAAGCTACTTCAGAGAGGACGGCTTCTTTGACTACGTAGGATTTCGTTTTGGCCATAACCGATTCCGTCAGATTATGGTTTATCGAAAACAGATATTCTACAATTATGAAACCAAGGACGGAATCGCCTAAAAATTCGAGCCTTTCATTGTAGGCATCCGCCTTTCCGGGATTTTCATGATAGAACGACCTGTGGGTAAGCGCTTCCAGCAGGACCTTCCCGTCCCTGAAAGAATAGCCAAGGCGGTTTTCTAATTCGGAAAATTCTTCATTAGTCATTGAAAGGATATCTATTCCGTAAATTTTCTGAACAACAGGCAGGCATTGGTGCCTCCAAACCCGAATGAATTGGACAAGGCATAATTGACCGTAGTTCTTCTTGCCTGGTTAGGCACATAATCGAGATCACATTCAGGGTCCGGGGTATCAAGGTTTATGGTCGGCGGAATTATATCATCCTTGATGCTGAGGACCGAAATAACAGACTCAACACCGCCGGCTGCGCCGAGCAGGTGGCCTGTCATGGATTTTGTTGAACTGACGGGTATCTTGTACGCATATTCGCCGAATACGGTCTTGATTGCGCTCGTTTCAATCTCGTCACCGGCCTTTGTGGAAGTTCCATGGGCATTGATATAATTCACCACGCCGGGGTCAACGCCTGCATCTTTCAAGGCCATTTTCATACACCGCGCCGCGCCTTCACCGTTAGGCGAGGGGGAGGTGATATGATACGCGTCTGCCGCCATACCATAACCGACAATCTCCGCATATATCCCGGCGCCTCTTTCCAAAGCCGTTTCAAGGCTTTCAAGTATTACGACGCCGGCGCCTTCGCCCATTATAAAGCCGTCCCTGTCCATATCAAACGGCCTGCTCGCCTTTTCGGGTTCATCATTCCTTGTGGACAATGCCTTCATAGCATTGAATCCGCCTATGCCAAGGGGGGTTATGACCGCTTCCGTACCGCCTGCGATCATTGCATCGGCGTCGCCTCTCTGGATGATTTTAAAGGCGTCTCCGATAGCATGACTGCCTGTAGCACATGCCGTAACCACGGCTGAATTCGGCCCTTTTGCGCCGAATTTGATCGAAATCTGGCCTGAAGCCAAATTAACGACAAGCATCGGTATGAAAAAGGGTGTGATCCTTCTCGGCCCTTTCTCAAGAAGCACGGAATGATAATGTTCGATAGAACGCAGCCCGCCTATACCGGAACCGACAATAACGCCGGCTCTTTCAGCATTTTCATCCGTTATCTTCAGGCCGGAGTCGTTCATCGCCATTTGAGCGGCGGCAAGGGCAAAATGGATAAAACGGTCCATCTTCTTTATCTCTTTGGGTTCAATGTACTCTTCCGGGTTGAAGCCGGCCACTTCCCCTGCTATCCGGGTCGGGAAGTTAGCGGCGTCAAACTGCGTAATCTTTTTGATCCCGGACCTTCCCGCAAGAAGGCCGTTCCAGCTTTGCTCGACGCCGATACCGAGGGGGGTTATCATGCCCACCCCGGTAATGACAACTCTTCTTTTATGCATCAAACGTCTCTCCGGGCCTCATGCCGTTTTTTTCTTGGAAATATATTCAATAGCGTCTTTGACTTTGGCTATCTTCTCCGCATCTTCATCGGGTATTTCAATACCAAAGGCCTCTTCAAAAGCCATGACAAGTTCAACGGTATCAAGTGAATCCGCTCCCAGGTCTTCAACAAATGACGCGTCAGGGACAACCTCTGATGCGTTGACCCCAAGCTGTTTTGCAATAATCTCCTTTACCTTTTCGTCTACCATTCATACACCTCCAAAATAAAATTAAATTTAAAATTCAAATTGAAACATGTAAAATGCAAAACAGGAAAAAATCAAATGCCCTTTTAATTGAAAATTTTTTGCATTGTGACTTTTGCATTTTGCAATTTACATTAATTTGCTTACATATACATCCCGCCGTTTACGTGAATTACCTGGCCGGTTATGTATCCCGATTCCGGCGAGGCAAGAAAGAGCACCGCATTTGCGATATCATCCACGCTTCCGAACCTGCCCAGCGGGATGATCTTTTTCATTTCTTCCTTTATATTCCCGGGCAGGACCTCCGTCATTGCCGTCTCGATAAAACCGGGGGCAACGGCATTTACGGTTATCCCCCTGCCCGCATATTCCCTTGCTACGGTTTTAGTAAAGCCCATTATCCCTGCCTTTGAGGCGCTGTAGTTCGCCTGTCCCGGATTGCCCATAAAGCCCGCCACCGATGTTATATTTATGATCCTGCCGTATCTCCGTTTAGCCATATCCTGGATGACCGCTTTGGAGCATAAAAAGACGCCCTTCAGATTAATATCGATTACAGCATCCCAGGCCTCTTCCTTCATCCTCATAAGAAGGCCGTCCTTTGTTATGCCGGCATTGTTTACAAGTATATCTATCTTCTGAAATTCCTTGCGTATCTCTTCAAAGGTCTTATCCACCTCTTCCGAGTTCGATACGTCAAGCCGCACTCCCAAAGTCTTCACGCCGAATGAAGAAAGCTCTGCCGCGGTTTGCTGCGCCGTCTCGGGGTTTCTGCCGCAAACAATTACTTGCACGCCCTTCTTCGCCAATTCTTCAGCGATAGCCTTACCGATACCCCGTGTGCCGCCTGTCACAACAGCGACCTGTCCTGTTAAATCCATGGGATGTCCCTCCTGAAAACCGGCTTTAATTTTAACAAAGTACTCTTCTCTTTTCCAGTCTTTATTTGTTGCAATGTCCTTTCAATTTTAGTAAGTTATTGTATTATTAGTCAATTTATGTTATAAATATTACTCGGGGTTGATAGAAATTGCGGCGGATTTCAGACCTCGAAGCTGCTTAACCTTATAAATCCATAATCCAAAATATACGGCGCGGGATATAATTTTTGAAAAGGATAGTGACGAAATATGACAGGTAAAGTCTATTTAATTGATGTAACAAACAGGGATGGCGTTCAGACTTCGCGGATACTTCTGCCTAAACTCTCCAAGACAATGCTAAATATCTATCTTGATGAAATGGGCATATTCCAGAGTGAAATCGGGTTCCCCACTTTAAAGCACGAGCTCAATTACATAAACGCAAACCTGGAGCTTGTAAAGCGCGGCGCTATTAAAAGGACACATCTTGAAGGCTGGTGCAGAGCCATACCGGAGGATGTTAAGTTAAGCTTTAAGAACTGCCCCGACCTGAAGCATCTGAACATTTCCATGTCAACCTCTGAAATAATGATAAAAGGGAAGTTCCAGGGCAGAAAGACTTTCAAGGATATAATCAAATCTCTTGTTGAGGCCGTTAAAACCGCTCAGGACCTGGGCGCCGAGACAATCGGGATAAATGCCGAAGACGCGTCAAGGACGGAACTTGACAGGCTTATTGAATTCGTCATTGCCGGCAAAGAGGCCGGGGCGCAGCGCTTCAGATACTGCGATACCCTCGGCACGGACGACCCGATAACTATATATGAAAGGATCAAGGCTCTCGCTCTTGCAACAAAATTCCCGCTTGAAATGCATTGCCACAACGACCTTGGCATGGGAGAGGCGGTATCCATTGCGGGCGCTCAGGGAGCTGTAGAAACAGGCGTGGACTCATACATCAACACCACTATAAATGGTTATGGAGAAAGGTGCGGCAACTGTGACCTCGTCTCGACCATCCTCGCGCTGAAATTCTCTCACGGACTCAAGGACAAACTCCCGCTCGACGAGTATGTAGACCTCAAAAAGGCCTGGAAGATCGGGAGATACGCTTCATACGCTTTTAATATACCCATTCCGATAACCCAGCCGGGTATCGGCGCAAACGCTTTTGCCCATGAATCGGGGATACACGCCGACGGCGCGCTGAAAGACAGACGGAATTACGAGCTCTATGACCCGGAGGATGTCGGGCGCGGCGAACCGGAACTCTCGGAAACGGGGAGGGTCATCACCACCGGAGAGTATGGCGGCATCAAAGGCTTCAGGCATGTTTACGATAAGCTCGGCATCCATTTCCATGACGACAATGAGGCAAGAAGGGTGCTTGAACTGGTGCAATATGCGAACCTGCATACGCAGAAACCGCTGACGGACGATGAGCTTCGCCTTGCCGCCACATATCCCGATCTTGTACAGAAGATACTGACGGTAGATCCGTAAAACAAAAATATGTATAACATCACTTTAATTCCGGGAGACGGGATAGGGCCCGAGATATCAGAGGCCGCAAAAAGAGTAATCGAAGCAACCGGCGTCCCTATTCAATGGGACGTCCAGGATGCCGGGATAGACGTCTATGAAAAAGAAGGCACGCCATTGCCGCAGCGGGTCATTGATTCAATCAGGAAGAACAAGGTCGCTATCAAAGGTCCCGTTACAACGCCTGTCGGGACCGGTTTCAGAAGCGTTAATGTTACGCTAAGACAGGCGCTTGATCTTTATTGCTGTCTCAGACCTTCGAGGATCTACAAAGGCGTAAGGACAAGATATGACAATGTCGACATTGTCATCGTAAGAGAAAATACCGAGGACCTCTATGCAGGCATCGAGTTTGAAAAGGGGTCGGACGGGGCGCAAAAGGTTATCGACCTTATTCAGGGCCTGACGGGAAAAACGATTCGTCCGGATTCCGGCATCAGTATAAAACCGATATCCGTATTCTGCACGGAACGGATCGTTCGGTTTGCTTTTGAGTACGCAAGAAAAAACAGGAGAAAAAAAGTTACGGCAGTGCATAAGGCAAATATCATGAAATTCTCCGACGGTCTGTTTCTTGAGACTGCACGGAATGTCGCACAAAATTATCCCGACATAGAATTTGAAGACAGGATCGTAGACAATATGTGCATGCAGCTTGTTCAGAAACCCGAGTTGTATGATGTGCTCGTACTGCCGAATTTGTACGGCGATATCGTATCCGATCTCGCGGCAGGTCTTATCGGAGGGCTCGGAATTGCGCCGGGCGCAAATCTGGGTGAAGAATGCGCGGTCTTTGAGCCTGTCCATGGCAGCGCACCGAAATACAAAGGCTTGAATAAAGTGAATCCCCTTGCTATGATACTTTCAGGCGTCATGATGCTTAGACATCTGAAAGAGTTTAAGGCGGCTGAAAAGCTGGAGAACGCGATAGCTGCCGTAGTGGAGGAAGGTAAACAGGTTACATACGATCTTAAGCCGACGCCGAATGATCCGACTGCCGCTACAACATCCCGGTTCGCCGACGCAATTATTGAAAGATTAGCTTAAACCCATTATGGAAGCCGACAGTAGACATAAAATAGACCCTCCCCATGTTTCCGCCATTAAAGGTCATTTAAACTTTTTTCCTTTTGTATCTGCAATTTTGAATTTTGAATTGCTTGCTTATGTGGTCTGATATTCTGCTTATCATCATTTTCATTATCATCAACGGGTTCTTTGCCGGCGCCGAGATTGCCGTTGTCACTTCACGAAGAAGCCACATAAGACACCTTATGGAAGAAGGCAACAAAACAGCCGAGATCCTTCATAAATTCAAAGGCGAGCCTGAGCGGTTTCTTGCGACCACCCAGCTCGGCGTAACACTGGCAGGCGTTATTGCAGCGGCTATCGGCGGCGCGATAGCTATCAAGATGATAAAACCTTTGCTGATGGAGGTCCCTGTAAAAGCGATTGCGGCATCAAGTGAAGCTATTGCACTCGGGCTGGTGACTATCCTGATAACATTCTTTTTGCTTGTCTTCGGCGAACTGATCCCGAAATCGATCGCTTTGTCGAACCCCGAACGCGTAGGACTGAAAATAGCTCCCTTCATCGAAGGATTTTCAAAGATAGCGATTGTCTTTGTTAAGATCCTGACGTTCAGCACAAATATGCTGCTCAAACCGTTCGGGAGAAAATCATACGCGGGAAGGGCGTATGTCTCCGAGGATGAGGTGAGAATGCTCATCAGGGAAGGCAGGGAGCAGGGCGTATTTGAGCCTGCCGAACAGGCCCTCATCCACAGTGTATTTGAATTTACGGACATGTCGGCAAAAGAAGTCATGGTGCCGTCCACACGGATGGTTACCATAAACATTAATACCCCGGTTGAGGACATTAAAATTATACTCGCGGAAGAACAGTTTTCACGTTATCCCATAAAAGGCAAAGACCTCAATGATATCCGTGGGATTCTCTATGTCAAGGATTTTTTAAACGCATTGGCCAAAGGAGCGGTAGATATAAGAAAACTGATCAAACCTCCTTTCTTTATACCCGAGACGATGAAGATCAGCTTTCTTCTGAAAGAGATGCAGCGGAAAAGGGTCCACATGGCCCTGGTTATAGATGAATACGGCGGCGTCTCCGGACTGGTGACCATGGAGGACCTTCTTGAGGAAATCGTCGGAGAAATAAGGGACGAATATGATACGGAGAGCCCTTTCATAAAACTTGACGATAAAACATTCCTGATAGATGCATCTATCAGCATCAGGGATTTGGAAGAGGACCATGGGATTGAAATTCCCGAATCAACGGAATATGAGACCTTGGGCGGCTTTTTACTTATTACCCACCAAAAAATACCGAAGGTCGGTGATGAGGTCCAGATCGAGGGGAAAAAGATAACCATCTCGGAGATGGTCGGCCAGCGGATTGCAAAAGTAAAACTGGAGAAACTGCCTGAAGAGGTTCCCGAACCCTGAAGCCGTTCTGTTTTCTTGCCATTATCCTTTTGAATCCTTTATAATTAATGTCCGCAATGAAGAAAAAAGTATCCATAATTGGAGCAGGGAATGTCGGCGCTGCAACAGCGCAGATGGTTGTGCAGTCCGGTCTTGCCGACGTCGTACTGTTTGACGTAGTCGAGGGTATGCCGCAGGGCAAGGCTCTTGACATGGCAGAGGCATGCCCGCTCTGGAACTCCTCTTCCGTTATTACCGGGACAAACAGTTATAAGGACACCGGAGATTCGGATATTATTGTCATCACGGCAGGGCTTGCAAGAAAGCCGGGCATGTCAAGAAGCGACCTTCTTGAAGCCAACGCCGGGATTATCAGGGGAGTAAGCGCTGAAATTGCAAAGACATCGCCCCATACCGTCCTCATCATCGTAACGAACCCTATGGACGTGATGTCGCAGCTCGCATGGCAGACAGCCGAGTTTTCCTGCAAAAGGGTTATGGGCATGGGCGGCATCCTCGATGCTTCCAGATTGAAGTCGTTTATTTCAATGGAACTGAAAGTTTCACCGGAAGATATTGAAGCTTTAGTGCTCGGAGGACACGGCGATGACATGGTCCCGATGCCAAGGTTCTCGACCGTTAAAGGGGTATCAATAACCGAACTCCTTCCGAAAAGAAAGATAGAATCCCTGATAGAACGGACAAGGCACGGCGGAGCTGAAATAGTGGCTTTACTGAAATCAGGCAGCGCCTATTATGCGCCGGCAGCATCCGCGTTCCAGATGATAAAAGCAATCCTCCTCGATGAGAAAAGGATGCTCCCCTGCGCGGCATATCTGAACGGAGAATACGGCGTAAAAGACCTTTATATGGGCGTGCCGGTCATACTCGGCAAGGAAGGCGTTGAAAGGGTTGTAGAGGTAAAACTGACAAAGGAAGAAAAAGTGCAATTTAAAAAATCCTGTGCGTCCGTAAGAAAACTGATAGGGAAATTAACATAACAAAAAGACGCATGTTGCAAATTGCGGCTTAAATAAACCGGAGGAACAATGGAAAGAACATTATCAATCGTAAAACCTGACGGAGTGAAAAAAAACGTAATCGGCGAAGTCATAAAGAGGTTTGAGCGGCAGGGACTGCGGATCGCGGCCCTGAAAATGCTCGGGATGTCGATGGAAGATGCAAAGGGTTTTTATATCGTGCATAAAGAGAGATCTTTTTACGGCAGCCTCACCGCCTTCATGTCCGAAGGACCTGTTGTCGTAATGGTCATCGAAGGCGAAAATGCGATCAGCAAAGTCAGGGAAACTATGGGCGCCACCAACCCCAAAGATGCGGCACCCGGAACTATAAGGGCTGATTTTGCTTCCGACATCGAACACAACATAGTCCATGGTTCCGATTCAAAAGAATCCGCTTCATACGAAATCCCGTACTTCTTCTCGTCCCTTGAGGTCCACTGACCGGAAAAAATGTGCCCGTCTGATTCCTAAGGCGGGCTCTCTAAATCTTGTTTTTCTATACCCCTGCATATTATGTGATGCAAGGTGCCGGGGAAATTAAGTCTCGCTTATCGCGGCATGCCCTCTTTTATAGACTCTCCATAATAAGTCAACTAATTCATCACCGTCCCCAAATTTAAACAATAAAGCGATAGTATTCAATTATCTCAATTGCCGGCTTTGTATTTTCAGAGTATAATTAACAAAATGGATAATGAAGATAAAAAAGATCGCAGGAAATACGAAAGATTCCCTTTCAGAGAAGACATCCAGATAGACGGCTCAAGAATGTGTACGAGTATGGATATAAGCGAAATTGGTCTTTATATTTCCGCAATGCAATCTTATGAAATAAATAGTGTAATTGACTTAACTATTCCTTTTAAGGGAGGGAAGTTAACGGTTAAAGCACAAGTCCGGCATTGCCAACCGGGAATCGGGATGGGTGTTATGTTGGTTGACTTAAACGCTGAGCAGAGAGCTGACATTAAGGAATTAATCGAAAGCATAACAAAAAAACCCGGCCAATCTGACATAGAAGGAAAAAATATTCTGTTAGTTGAAGATAACAATACGTCACGACAAGCGATTAAGAGTGCGCTATGTAAAGAAGGGTTTTGTGTTATAGAAGCAAGCGACGGAATAGAAGCTATAAAATTGCTTAGTGAACAGAATCCGGACCTTATAATCCTTGATTTATATATGAAAGGAATGGATGGTTTAAAAGTCTTATCACTTATAAAGACAGACCAAAAATGGAAAGAGCTTCCGGTAATCATATGTTCTGCACATGACACGCAAGATGTGAAAGAGAAGGTTATGAATGCCGGAGCAGATGGATTTCTCTCTAAAAGTGGGACATCTCCTGCAAAATTAGCTCAGTATGCTAAAACAATTTTACAGCAACGTCATAAGAGTTAGTAAAGTAAAGGTAGAAAACATTTTCTAAATTTACAAATACTCCATGAAATCTACAACACTATAACTTAATTGAAAGTGTGTAGGAGGTGCAGCCCTCAAAAAAGACCTGCTTATTTTGGGGCATAGCATTCAACCATTGATCCCGTGCGCTGTCCTTCCTGGAATCCACACTCGGAAAACCTGCTATAATTATACTGCTTTCAGTTCAGTAATGAATAAAGGGAGTTACATGAAAGGAGATGTCATATGGAGGTCCCAAGAATCACAGTTCATGAGCTCAAGGCCATGATGGATAAAAGGGAGTCGTTTACAATCCTTGACGTCCGTCAGAGTTCCGGATATTCCACGAGTTCAAAGAAGATAAAAGGAGCAGTATATCTTGACCCCAATAATGATACTGCTATAATGGAGTTTGTAAAAACACTGGATAAGGAGAGCCCTATCATAACCTACTGCACCTGAAAAGAGGAACATACAAGTGCCCGTGTGGCAAGCACATTAATAGAACAGGGGTTCACAAAGGTATCAGCGCTTAAGGGAGGTTATGGAGAGTGGAGAAAGGCTGAATATCCCCTTGAGATGAAGTAACGATTACTTCCTCCGAAGTATGCAAATTAAAGCGCAACCTGAAAGAGTAATCCATTTAAGACACAATCATGAGCCTGGGATGCATAGTTGCAGGTAAATCAAAAACCTGTATTGTATATTTAACATTCATGAATACGGGAAGAAACATATGGCTCAGATCTTCTGTAATACATAATATTCCCGATGGTTTTCTATAGAGAAAGTGGACCGGAACGGACAATAAACTCTATCGGGGAAGATGGTGAATGACGAAATAAAGCTTTCATAGACAACCGGAAATACAAGCTTTCGGAGTAAATTCATGGGGTCAGGTTTGCGGTAATGCATTTAAAATATTTCGATTCGGCTTCCGGAATCTCTTATCGAACATCTCAAAGTTCTTGCCAACAAGAGAGACGTGCCCTATCAGTCACTCTTGAAAATGTTTCTGTCCGAGAAGGTGGCAGAAGAATTGCATGGCGCAAACAAATAAGAGGCTGTGACCTCACCTCCTTCCTGTACTCCGCACCAGAAATGGCAGTCTTTCTGAAATTGAAGATGGCTTTCAGTGTGACTTATCTGATTATTGCTCTAAGGACTTTTTAGATTAAGCAAAATCCTGATATCAATAAAGCTTCAAGATAATGCAAATTTCATTTATTCCTTATTCTAAGTTTCTCTAAAACATATTCCAAGCATTCTTGTCAGTCAGTCATCCTATCATTATACGGTTATATATAATACTTTCTTGGTATTATTAAAACAAAATAGCTCTGTAATAAATTAGGTAACCACCAGTGAATATGTTCATAATAGACAATGAGGTC
>JBAZWR010000039.1:0-20220 GCA_041660325.1 Thermodesulfovibrionales bacterium
AAAAGTTTTTTTATTATATCCGCCCTGCCGTTTATGCAACGTGTAGGTTTATTTTAAAGTCGCTACCGTTACTCCGATGCCGCCTTCTTCTATTGTCCCGCTTCTGAATTTCTTTACCAGCGGATGACTGGTCATATGCTCATGGATTGCCCTGCGCAATAAACCCTTGCCTACGCCGTGAATAATGACCAGCTCCCGCATGTCGGCTAATGCTGCATGGTTGAGAAATTGCTCAAGTTCGGAGAGCGCCTCGTCCACCCGTTTTCCGACAAGATGTATTTTGGAGGAAACAGAGGCTGCGTCCTTTGTTGAATGGACGGTATCTGTTTGAGGAGGAAGGGGTTTACCCTTCTTAAAACCTATATCCGTCAAGGGAACTTCCACTTCCATATAGTTTGATGCGATTTTTATTCTGTTATTTTTTGTATTTACATCAACTACAATTGCATCATAGCCAAGGGACCTGACAAAGACCGAGTCTCCTTTTTTAATGTTATCTATTAACGGAATGCCGCGGTCTTCAACATCGTATTCCCTGATCTTTTCCGTGATATATTCCTGCCGGGTTTCTACCTGTTTGATAGTCTTCCTGATCAGTTCTTTGTCTTTGTTCTTAATTTCTTCAAGCAGGGCGTGCATTTGTCTCTTTGTATCGAAAATAATTTCAGAAGACTCTTTATACGCTTTTGAAAGCGTTTCTTTCTTTTTGCCTTCAGCCTCTGAAATGGTAAGGTCCAACAGCACGGTTTTTTCTTCTATTTCCGTTTGCCGTCTCTGAACGTCCTTCAGCATATCTTCATAATGCAATCTCTTTTCATTAAGGTCGGCGATCATATTGTCTAACTCTATCTTCATGCTGCCGAGCATGCCTTTTGCGTCCTTCAGGACATTTTCAGGGAGTCCGTACTTTCTTGCCGTCTCGATGGCATGCGACTGTCCCGGTTCTCCCGTTCTCAGTTTGTAAAGCGGCGTGAGGGTCTTTTGGTCGAACTCCATAGAAGCGTTCACCATGCCTTGGGTCCTGTGGACGAAGCCTTTTATATCCGCAAGATGAGTAGTGGCAAAAACGACCGCGCCGCTGCGTCGCAGATCCTGCAGGATTGCACATGCAAGGGCGGCGCCTTCTTCAGGGTCGGTGCCGGTGCCCAATTCGTCGATCAGAACAACGGTCTCTGAATCCGTCTTTTTCAGTATATCGGAGATATTTGTAATATGTGCGGAGAACGTAGAAAGGTTGTCCTCTATTGACTGTTCATCCCCGATGTCGGCAAGGAGATTCATGGTAAGGGGGAAGCTCGACGATGAGTCCGCAGGCACGGGCATACCCGACAAGGCCATCAGAAAGAGAATGCCTATCGTTTTGATCGAGATCGTTTTCCCTCCGGCGTTTGCGCCTGTTATTACCATTACCGTATTATCCCCGCCCAACTCGACGTCTAACGGTACGACCTGATTTTCCTTCCTGCTCTTCTTTAGGGACAGCTGCAGGAGCGGATGTCTTGCCTGCCGCAGGGTGACCGTATTTTCAGTATTTATCAGCGGAGTATTCATATGTAAAAGGTCTGCAAATTGAGCAATGCAGTTCAAAACGTCAAGATAAACAATGGTGATAAACTCGGCCTCCATTTCAGCCGATACGTTTCTTATCTGAGAGCAGATATTTCTGAGTATCCGGATCTCCTCGGCTTTTTGGTCCGCAACAATATTTTCCAGTTCATTAGCAAGGTTGATAATGGCAAGCGGCTCGATAAAGGCGGTCTCGCCTGATTTTGAAACATCATGCACGACGCCCGGCACCATCCCCTTTGAATCCATCCTGACCGGGATGACCCACCTGCCTGACCTTACGGTAACAAAATCATCCTGAATCAGGGATGCAATCCTCTCGTCTCTTACCATCTCCTCAAGGTTCCTGCGTATTTTTGCTTCGAGATTTCTTATCTTTTTCCTCAGGTCCGCAAGCAGGAACGAAGCGCTGTCAAGGATATTCCCTTCGCTGCCGATAGATTTTCTGAGAAGCTTCAGAATGTCGGGAAATCCCATAAGGTTATCAGTGAGTTCTATAAGATAGGGCAGGTCGAACCTTTCCTCTAAATCCTGAGATATGTCAAAGGCTATGCTTAATACCGGAATGAATTCTGCAAGTTCTATCGCCTCAAGCACGGCGCCTTCAGGTTTTATCTTTAGGAAAAGGGGCGATATGTCCGAAAAGGGGTGCAGCTTAAGAGGTTTCCCCTGCTGCGACATCATGCGGATCTCGCTGATCTGTCTCTGCTTAGTTTCAACCTCTGCTTTGTCATACAGAGGCTCAATCTCCAAAACGGATTTACCGGACGCCTCGCTGTTTGCAAAACCGGCAATCAGCCTGAGGAGCTTTGGGAATTCAAGGAGTTCAAGAGTGTTATCAGGGACCATTTTATGGATTATAATACTTTTTCTTTTTTTTCATATACTCCTGTTCAACATGACCGCCGAAATCATGGGGGTATTTATATCCGACGCCGTGACCTAATTTCTTTGCGCCCGGATAATTGCCGCTCTTTAAGGGGTCAGGGACTTCCATCGTCTCTTCCGTGGCGACGTCATTCCATGCCGCTTCAATTGCTTTGTAAGAGGCGTTGCTTTTGGGAGCTTTGGCAACATAGATTGCAGCCTGGGCAATGGGAATCCTCGCCTCGGGCATTCCGACGAATTCAACCGCTCTCAAAGCCGATATGGCAATAACCAATGCCATGGGATCGGCGTTCCCGACGTCTTCGGAGGCGCAGATGACGATCCTCCTTGCAATGAAACGCGGGTCTTCCCCCGCATATAACATCTTTGCAAGATAGTATACTGCGGCATCAGGGTCGGAACCTCTCATGCTTTTGATAAATGCAGAGATAGTATCATAATGCTGATCGCCTTTTTTGTCGTAGACTATGACCTTTTTCTGAATGGATTCTTCGGCAATCTCAATATTGATCAGTATTCGGCCGTTATTATCCGGAGGAGTTGTGAGGGCCGCGATCTCAAGGGCTGATAGGGCTTTCCTTGCATCGCCGTCAGACATCCTCGCGATATGTTTCAAAGCAGTTTCATCAACTGAAGCATTGAGATTGCCGAGGCCGCGCTCTTTATCACGGACTGCGTTCCGTAAAATATTTAAGATATCATCTTCAGAGAGCGGTTTCAGTTCAAAAATCTGGCTCCTTGAAAGCAGAGCGGAATTTACATAAAAGAACGGGTTTTCAACCGTAGCTGCAATTAGAATAATGTTCCCTTCTTCAACGTCGGGGAGGAGCGCGTCCTGCTGGAGTTTATTAAAACGGTGTATTTCATCCAAAAACAGAATGGTCTTTATGCCCTTGGACTTCCTGTTTTTTGCGCTTTGAATGACCTTTCTTATCTCTTCAAGCCCTATGGTTGCGGCGTTCAGCCATTCAAAACGGGCATCGGTCTTCTTTGCGATAATTCGTGCAAGAGCCGTCTTGCCCGTACCCGGCGGCCCGTACAGGATTATCGATGTGATCCTGTCAGACTCAATTGCCCGTCTTAATAATTTACCCGGAGAGAGGATATGTCCCTGCCCGGCATATTCGTCCAATGTCCGGGGGCACATGCGATAGGCAAGCGGCTGATGTATACTTGCATCCTCTTTTTCCTGAAACAGTTCCATGTCTTATGTTCACTGATGCAGGCGTAAATTTTCAAGGTATAGAGATTATCGGTAATAATTCGGGAAGTTAATATCTGACTGCCGGTTGTATAAAATGAAAGGAAGACATGATAGAAAAGTTTTTAGGCGACTCCGTAATACACTATTATCACTATTCGATATGCACTCATCAATTGCAAAAAAATATTACAAACGGCAGGGCTGATGCGATGAAAAGGTCTTGTAGCGACACATTAATGTACTTTCATAATAAGAACCGGCCTTTTTCTGGAAGTCACCACAGGGTAGCTCTGCATTTATGTGATTGAAATATGATCCTTTGTCGCATTATAAGACTTTTCATCGTGTCTGCCCTGCCGTTTTTGCAACGTTTAGGTCTATAAAATTGTTATAATTTTGGAAATACTATTTGGGAAGCAACAAAATTGAGAATGACGAATACAGGTTCTTTTTATATACTTGCCGCAATTTTTCTCTGGAGTTCCCTCGGGGTTTTTGTAAGGCTTTCAGGGGTTGAAGTCCATATCCTTATTTTCTGTTCCCTTATTGTAGCTATTTTTGTTCAGGGTCTTCTGCTTTCACGGAAGAAGTACCGGAAAGAGATTCCCGGTTTCAGAATGCTCGGGTATCCCCTTATGCTCGGCTTCGTGTCCCTCATTAATACGTTCACGTTTTATTATGCGTATAAGAATACCACCATAGCGAACGCCGTTTTGACCCACTATACTGCGCCGGTGATCGTTGCGTTTCTTGCGCCATTTTTTCTCAGGGAAAAAATTACCCTGAAAATCGCCGCCGTGATCGTCATTTCATCTATCGGTCTATGGATTATGCTTGACGGATTCTCATTGCAGACAGGTCATACGGCGGGCATTATATCAGGAATCATATCGGGTTTTGCCTATGCCGTTATCTTAATATTAGTCAGAAAATATGCAAGGGATTTCCATCCCCTTGTCCTCACATTTTTAATTAATATAGTTATAGCGGCGATCCTCGTACCGTTTGTCCGGGAAATCCCTCTGCATGCGTGGCCGAGCTATCTATTCATGGGCATCGTCCATTCGACTATTGCTCCAATACTCTATTACAAAGGACTTCAATCGGTAACAGCCAACAAGGCTGCGGTCCTCGGTTATCTTGAGCCTGTCTGTGCCATTCTTTTCAGTATGATTTTCCTGAACGAAATACCGGGTTTTAATTCATTGATCGGCGGGGCGCTGATAATTTTTTCAGGGTATCTGACATTATTTAACGGGAAGGATCAAAATTGATATCTACTGATTAATAGATGGTTATTCAAAATATTTATTGCTAAAATAGAATTATATTTAGAATACAGGAATAAACAGGTCGTGGAAAAAGATCATAAAAGAGAAATAGAAAATATCATCGGTAAAATTAAATGCCCGAAATCTTTTAAATGTTATGAATCAGGCTTTGACAATATTTGCAGAGCAAAAGATATTGGGATAGAATCATTTCTTCTGTGTTTAGAAAAGAATCCAAGAGACTGTAAATTCTCCATTCCTTTTAAGCGTTCATATCTATGTCATTGTCCTCTTCGTATTTATTTATCTAAAAAATTAAAGAAGTGAGAAGGGGCAAAGATAACCGGAAAAATCTTTCTATTTCTCGTAGTTCTTCCTGTACTCGACAACAGTTTTATTTTTTGATAAGTGAGGAGTACCACCTCTTGCGGGACGATACTACCGGATAAACTACTTGAACGGACGCAGGTCTGTGTTATCGATCCCTTCCTTTTACCTCGATAGTCACTTGACCCTGACCTAAAATTAAATCCACTTTAGCGCTCTGAGCAGATCTAAATCGGACACCACTGCAGAGATAAGCGGGTGTCTGTTGCGCCTCTGACAAAAAAGGAGTTTGAAAGGATTTTGCGGATTGCGATTGTGGAGGGGAAAGAGTAATTTTCTTAATATGTCAAAATATCCATATAATTTAAAGAAGGAGGTATAACAAATGAAAGCGTTCAAATATGTTATCTACAGGGAAGGAAAATATTATGTTTCTCAGTGCCTGAATATAGATATCGCCGGCTGCGGTGATACTATTGAAGAGGCCTAAGCAACCTTAAAGATGCAGTTGAGCTATATTATCGCAATGATCCAAAAAAGAAACTTTCCGCTGCGCTTGAAATCTCGTAACTGATTAATTTTAAGTGGTACCGAAGGCCGGACTTGAACCGGCACGCCATTGCTGACGAGGGATTTTAAGTCCCTTGCGTCTACCAATTCCGCCACTTCGGCACATCCTGCATTCTTTATAAATCAAGAACTTAACAAGAGTAATAGAGTAGCACAAAGTATAAAAAAGTGTAAAGAATGGGCGCATTTTGCGACCATCTTGCGATCAAAATGCGACCATGAATAGCCTGATTAATATCCTTACTTTAAGGATGGCATGGCCAGGTGAACGCATGCGGTACCAATGGAAATTCTACAAATATCCATTGAGGCTGCAAACACTGATCTTTTCTGAATAATAAGGCTCAAAGACTTTCTTGTAATACTTCTGACTATCTTCGGGGAGTATTTTCATGCTATCAAAAGCATATTTTCTGAAATCACTTCGCTTTTTGTCTCTTTCTTTTGCGGGCATGGTTTTCGATCGTACAAAATCAATTATTTGATCCTTTGTCATTTCCTTTTCGTAATTCAATATCCAGCCATGTTGCACTTTGCAAAAGTTCTTAAGATATTCTTCATTTAAGACCAGCCATCCGGTATTAGATATCAACTCCACACTATCAAAGAACTTCACGAATTTCCTGATAATCACGTCAAAAGCCGGATCGACTTTTTCTTTCCACAAAGATGATTTTGATTTCATGCAGAATTATAACAAACTTTTAGAGAACTTAATTTTGCGGGGTACACCTACAAGTCCTCCGAATCAAGTGGTGCAAATTTTTATTGATTCCTTCATCAAGTGCACAAATGGTAAGCAGACTTTTAGGTGTTGATTACAAGCGTAAATGATCAACTTCCGGGGAAGTTCAAAGCTGTGGCCTTTATAGATTTGTCGGATAATCTAAGTTAGTTTCCTGACTTTCTTTGTCTCCATGATATTATCAAATTATTTTATGATTATTTTTTCCAATATAACTTTTCCGTTACTAATTGTTAATTTTCCGTTAATTGTCGTATATGCCGGATTAACGGTGAAGCCTGAATCATATCCACCCTTTAGAATGATCGATACATTGTGATCACACACAAGATCGTCCAAAAAGTCTATAGCTTGGATTTTAACAATGCCACCATCTGAGCATGCATCATAGGCATCTTGCAGATTGGAATAATATCCCGTATCAATCTTAACAGGTAAAATCTGCTGTATAGCAATTGAAAAGTTTTTGACTGCCGTAAATAAGTTTGCATCCATAACCTGTATTATAAAATTAGAAGTTCCTGAAGTTATAGGCGTCCCTGTTATCATGCCTCCACTTTTACCTGTACAGGCAGGCGACGGAGTACTATCTGAGGTGCACAAAGTAAGGCCATTTGGCAGAGACCCTGAAGTGATAGACCAACCATAAGGCGGCACACCGCCCGTTGCTGTCAGGGTCTGGTTATAAGGAGTACCGAAGGTGGCTGAAGGCAGTGATGATGTAGTGATATTTAAGTCGTTTATCGCAAAGGTTGCACTGATTGTATGGTTAACTGTCACATTGTTAAACGTGTGACTCGTTACTGCCACTACCGATGAACCGTCTACCAACACGTCCGCAACATGATAGTTTGCATTCGGTGTGACCGTAAATGTCTTGCTGGCACCATAATTTACAGTAGTCGCACCTGACGGACTGATGCTTCCGTTAGCACCTGCCGATGCCGTAATGGTAAAGGTGTTTATAGCAAAGGCTGCCGTTACCGTACAGTCAGCCGTGATCGGCCCTGTCGTGTATGTATTTCCCGCTAATGTACCGCCACAGCCCGTTACCGATGCTACGTGATAGCCGGTATTTGGCGTCAAGGTAAATGCAGTCGTCGAATTGTAATTAATCGTCTGCGGAGCGGAGGGATTAATTGATCCACCTGAACCCGCGGCTGGTGTAACGGTATACGTAGGTATCGCCATCGTTGTTACATTGAATGGACCACTAACGTCGCCTATGGTTAGAGTTGCCGTACTAATTGAAGAATAAGAACTTGATGAAGTTTGTAGGACTCTAACATTAGCACCATTATCGACTGTTCCCGAGACCGACGTAAAGGGCCCCCCGTTAATAGAGTATGAACCTCCTATAATTGAAATCGGCGCTGGGGCGTTGATCCCTGTAACAGTGATTATGTTAGATATAATCACTGTATTCAATGCAACACCTGTTTGTGGTGTAAACGTAAATGGGTCAGGGGTGGTATCGGTTGATGGCTCATACCAGAAACCTGCATTGTTACTATATCCTGTGCTTGCTGAAGCTCCTATGGATAAGGGCTGTCCTGTTGTTGATGAATTATTATAGTCTGATGAACTTCCCTCTCCGCCTCCCATCGAAAAGACATCGCATTGTATGACATAATTGGCACTGGACATGCCGTATGCATCAATGGATTGAAGCATTAGTAAACTGAAGAAGAGACCTAAAAGAATGCAGCAGTTTTTCATTATACTCCTCATCAATTTACCTATTTACTGGCAAGAGCTATTCAGAGGAAGATAACTGCCGTTATACGCCCCAACACAAATAAAGTTTGACCCAGAGACCAAGCCATCAAGCTGTGTGTTACCGACATAACAGGTTGATGTATTACCGTTGTATATTGAAGCGGATGTGGCCGAGATTACCGAATGGTTTATCTTTGCGGTAGACGACTCGTTATAGACACCATAACTAATGGTTCCACCTGAGGCCATAGCAGATACATTGGTCATAGTCGGGGATGAGTTGGAGTTCATAAAGCCATAATTATTTGTTCCACCTGAGGCCGTAGCAGTCACATTCGTCATTACTGGGTAGATGATGGGGGATTGGTTATTAACACCCGCTATGGTATAAACGCCATTACTAATGGCTCCACCTGAGGCCGTAGCAGTCACATTCATCATTGTTGGAGCTGATATGTGGTTTAAAATGCCACAATTTGATGTGATTCCACCAGAAGCAATAGCAGTCACGTTGGTCATTACAGGTGTGGAGAAGTTGGCGTTATAAACGCCATAATTATTTGTTCCACCTGAGGCTGTAGCAGCCATATTTGTCATTGCTCCGCCGACATATAGGTTATAAACGCCATAATTATTTGTTCCACCTGAGGCTTTAGCAGTCACATCGCTTATTGATAAATCATTCTGTTCGCAATAAACGCCATAATTATTTGTTCCACCTGAGGCTTTAGCAGTCACATGCTTCAGTTTTCCATATTTGAGAGAAATAGCTATGGCGTTAGTTCCACCACCTGTGTTTTCCACCGAAAGGAACCTTATCTCAGAAAAACCTGTTAGCACTCCCTGAGGATGTAACCCTATCTGAACATTGGTATCTATATCCCCGGTTATGGTGGTGATCCCTTCTCCCGAGCCCTCTATGTCAACATAAGGCAGATTGTAATTAAGACTGTTGTTGCCGATATCATAAACTCCCGGCATTATCTTCACAAGACATAGGTTTGTCTCTGAAGGCGCACCACACCATGATGAAAGGTTATTCATAGCGGTTACAGGGCTTGTATAATCCCCACCACTCTGAGCAACCACTGCCACTTTACCGTATTTCCTCTGATATGCTGTATCGTGGTTGTGATCGCTCTTTGATGCAGTTGTCGCTGAACCTGTCCCTGCAAAATCAAGACTTAGTGTTCCTGTAGTTGTGATGGGTCCTCCGGTCAGGCCCGCTCCTGCGCCTACAGACGTCACAGTACCTCCTGAATTCGTATCAGCCTGACATATAACCGTACCATCGGAGTTTATGGTTCTTATGGATGAACCCACTGCGCAGCTTGAACTTACTCTACCCTGTAATGTTGTGGTATCTAAATTCAAGGTTAACGAACCGCTCGTTCCACCACCAGTAAGCCCCGTGCCCGCGGTGACGCCAGTAATAGTGCCAGGAGTGAAATTTAATTCACTCTGAGATACGCAGCCTATACATGATAAGTCTGATGCGCTATCAGCCTCTTGTGCCTTAAATGCATACCCAACACTTGTCAGCGTTTGCCGTGGTATCATCTCACCATCGCTTCCAACCCTTACCCCAAGATAATACTGTGTATCAAAAGGCAAACTAATAGGATTCACATCACCAAGATTCACGTTATATATCCCATTGTTCACACTTAGACTCTGAGTCTCAGTCCATAGGGCAGTCCCACCAGAGGCTAAACTATAAATAGAAAAGACCATTGTTACAGACCCGGTTACAGGTGTACCGCCAGAATCTGAGAGCGTACCTTGATAGTTTATTTTCTGCGGAACAAATGCAAATCCGTCAGATAACATTGCAAGCAATAAGATAGCCGTAACAGCAAAACAACCAACTGTCAGAAAAAAACTATTTTTATTTCGCATATTATTTACCTCCATTTTTTAAAAGAATAATTTTTTGTCTGCCTCATATTCTGAAAGTAAAAAAGCTGTGACGGGAAAGAGTTTGAAAAAGATGCAATGTTTCACCTGCTACCCCCCTTATCAGAACACGAGATGCGGAATCTAAGACTCACAAATTCTTATCCTTGCAAATTTAATCAGTAACGATAAAAAAGCCAAACTAACCAAAGGTTTATCCTTCGACAGCTCGGCTATCTTCTAAATTATAAGACCCGCACCTTTCCGTCCCCTTCTCGCGGAGGGTTTGGCTTTATCGACAAGATATCTATTTAAAAATAGTATTTTTGTTTTAAAAATGTTAAAGAATCAAAAAGAACCCCTTACCACGTGCAATCTTTATAGCATAATAATGATTGTTTGTCAATATGGAATAGATTGTAACTATCTGTAAACCATAGTTTTAATTAATTTTAGGCTTTCCTGTAAGAGAATATTCTTTAACAATGTATCAGTTATATAGGGCAATCAGCAGGGGAAAAACTTTTGAAAAGCAACATTTCTATGTGTTATGTGGTGCTCCACTGTGACTCCTTGGTGTGTTGAGAGGAAGTTATAGAGTGGGGGGCTTCCTGACCACGGCCAATAATATTCAGAATAACCCACAGCTGTTTTCATAAACGTTTATATTAGATAAGAATTTAAAGGATTGAAGTTGATCCAGATCATATGCTTTCGAAATAATCTCTGATCCTCTTTTGGTCTCTCAGATATATACTCAGCCAATCATAGTGTCTATCCAATTGCCGATATCTTGTTTCTGAGAAGGTTCTGATATTATCCAAGAGGATAGCAATAAATGTCTTCGTTTCCTCATGTGTTTTTTTGTCTGCCTCACTCATTTTCCAAGTCGGCGACTGTGACCCGACTTTTGCCCAACAATATCTGCCTGTGATACAAATTAAGAAGATGCGCTTGATATTTTTGTTCAGCCACGCTTTGCCAACGCCTTCACTTGCTAATTCCTTACAACCATTCCCGCGGAAGCCAATAATGCCGCACAATGGTATATAGGATAAAGGGGAATACCCACGGTAAAAACCTGCTGGATCATATACTCTATCGCATAAATCTGAAGCAGAGGCTTCAGCTGCAAGTAATTCTTGCTTTTGCAACGAACTCTTTATTTCTAATACAGCTATTACACTTTCGGCAGGATAGACTCCTATGGCTTGTTCTTTTATAAAAGGGGGCAGAATCCTATTGTCATAAATCACGATGTCCATTTGTTTACTTTGATCGCCTCTGTGATTGATCACAATTCCTGTACCGACATCAAATTGAATAGATAGAAAATGCCTAAGAATCTTGGACACAAAAAGTTCTCTCAACTCACCTTTTGTCAATTTATGATCCAGAGAAGTTAGTCCGTTGACGCGGTCGAGCATTCCTTGAATGAGGGAGCTTGAATCCTCTTGAATAAGAGTTCTCTTCATTTTTTGACAGTACGCAGTTGTTTCATTTATCCCAGCTATAGATTTCTGGTTACTAATTTACATCATTTTGGGGGTTTTGTGAAGCGTGAAGTTCAGTAAGTTACCTTTACTATTTTACTGTAGCAGAATTGTAGCAGAACGCCTCCTAATTTTACATAATATACCGAAAATACAGGAAGGGATATAATGTTTAAATAGACGTTATAATCAATAAGTTAAGCTGAAACCCAAGCCAGAAGCCAACCATCTAAAATTAGCCAAAAAACAATTTTAAGTCCCTTGCGTCTACCAATTCCGCCACTTCGGCACAATTGATTTTAGACGATTTGCAATGGTTTGGTCAAACGTCTCAGAAATTCCTGAATAAATCTTCCAGTTTTTTCAATGCATCCTCTTTCTCTCCGGAAGATGAAGAAGACGCCGTTTCTTTAAAGACAAAATAATCGCAGAAATTGGCCTTATCCCTTGCCCGCTGGAATTCAGACTTTGTTTCAAGGCATTTGTTGTGGCTTGATTCCGAATAGAATTTGCAATTAAGGCATATATAGAGATCTCCGCCGCATTTCGTACATACGGATTTACGCGAAAAATATTTGTCAATCCGAGTATCTTTTCCGCAAAGGGCGCATATATTCATACCGGAAACCTCCTGACGCTATAAAATGCTACACCCCCCGGCCCCTCTTTTTAAAGGGTGCAGGGGGTGTGTTATAAAAACTATTTTAAACGAGCCGGCATATGTCCCGCAAAACCTCTATTGGATGTTCTTTATAAATTCACTTATCGGTATTGCCGACAGCGTAAGGAGCTGTACCGAACCTCTTGCTCCGAGTTCGACGGACATTTTCATGATAGCAGCGTTGTCAGGGGCCTCAACGATATTTACAAAATCATACGGTCCGAGCACTGCAAACTGTTCTTTCACTTTTACGCCCATTTTGGCAAGTTCCTTGTTGACCTCGAGTATCCTTTTGGGATTCTCCTTGATAGTTTTTCTTCCTTCATCCGTTAAAGTGCTTAAAATAACGTAATAAGCCATGACTACCTCCTTTTTGGTTTTTAAATGAGATGCACGATTTTGTTCCTGCCGCTTTTTTTCGCCTGATACATTGCATTGTCCGTCCGTTTCACGAAGCTTTTCATATCATCGTGAGGATGAAATTCAGTGACACCGAGGCTGACGGTTTTGGTGACAATTTCGGGGTGACCGTCGAGGGTAAAGGGATAAAACTCGGTCTGCGCAACTGTTCTGCGTATCCTTTCCGCCACAATAACAGCGTCCGGATATTTTGTTTCCGGTAAAAGGACCGAGAATTCTTCGCCTCCGTACCTGAAGGCCTTATCAATGTCCCTTACGCTTCTCAGGATAATCTCTCCTATTGTTTTGAGAACGAAATCTCCTTCCCAATGCCCGTATTTATCATTAAATTCTTTAAAAAAGTCTATATCAAGAAACAGCATAGATAAAGGCCTGCTATGTCTCTTTGCCCTCTCGATCTCTTTAGTGATTTCATCGTAGAAATATCTCTGATTGAAAAGGCCGGTGAGGTCATCGGTTATTATGAGACGCTGCAGTTCCGCTTCGGTTTTTTTCCTTTCAGTAATGTCTCTGAGGGTAACAAGCGCAGCGGGTTTGTCTTCAAACCGGATGTGGGTCAATAAGACTTCCATGTATATGCCTTCTTCATTTTTGGAGACCATTCTCAGCTCAAGCGGTGCCTCGATGGATTTGCAAGCGATTATTTTTTTGAGGTTCTCTGAAAACAATTCTCTGCTTTCCGGATAGAAAAACCTGAGAATATCCTTGCCTACTATCTCTTCCTCGTAATAATTCAGGATTTTAAGCAGGGTCGGATTGACGAATTGAATAAGTCCGTCCCGGACAATCATAATCCCTTCGAGCGCCTGCTCTACGAGGGTCCTGTATTTCAATTCCGATTCCACGAGGGCATTTGATTTTTCCTTAAGCATATTTTTCAAAATAGCAATATAATCGGCCCTTAAATTCTTGATAATATCACTCTTTGTAATTATGCCTATTGCATCACCGTTGCAATCAATAATTGTAAGGCTTCTTGCGCTTTTTTCATCCATGAGCTTGACGGCCTCATAGAGATTGATGTCTTTATCGGCGGTAACGACAGGCGAGCCCATTATATTTTCAATATTATTTAAGATAGCATCCTCTGCTATTGCCCTGGTGATGTCACGCTCCGAAATTATCCCTGCCGGTTTATTCCCTTTTAAGACCAAAACGCAGCTTATCCGGTTGTCCGACATGAGCGATACGGCTTTTGCAAGGGTGTCGTTTTCACAGACGGCAAATATTTTACGGTTCATTATCTGCTCCGTTGTTTTGAAGCTCACAAAGGAGTCAATGCTCAGGTTTTTTATAATATCAGTCTGTGTGACGATCCCGATTACCTTATGTTCATCATCAACCACTACGAGTCTTCTAAGGCTGTTGATGACCATAAGGTTGGCCGCCTCGGGGACCTCGGTCTCTTCAGAAACGGCAATTACCGGGCTTCTCATCACGGATTGCAACCGGACGGCATCAAATTCAACGTTGTTTCCCTTTAAGAAAATAATGTCCCTCGCGGTTAAAATGCCTATAGGCTTGCCGTCTTTTACGATAACAATGCAACTCACATTATGGGAGTTCATTTTTTTAACGGCGGATTTTAGGGATTCGTCAGGACCCAGCGTTATAACGTCTTTTGACATGATCGCGTTTATAGTATGTAATTCCATTAATCCTCCTGAAAAATGTTTCTTCCGGCATTCCCGCGGGTGTTATAACCACAGAGGCACGGAGACACGGAGCCGCTATGAGGGATCGCTTTTTCAGTTGTCAACAAATTATATCTTAAATTGACATTTCTTTATAGTCTTTGCTTAAATTAAGCATGTGGGATTATACGGACAAGGTAAGAGAATTCTTTCTGAACCCGAAAAATATCGGTGAAGTTGAAAATCCTGACGGCGTAGGCGACGTCGGCAGCATTGTCTGCGGCGATGCGCTTCGGTTAACGCTCAGGATCGATAAAGAAACGAACAGGATTACGGACGCAAAATTCCAGACCTTCGGCTGCGCAAGCGCCATAGCAAGCTCATCGGCGCTTACAGAGCTTATCAAAGGTAAAACGGTTGATGAGGCCCTGAAGGTAACAAATCAGGACATCGCCGATTTTTTGGGCGGACTTCCAAAGGAAAAAATGCACTGTTCGGTAATGGGAAGAGAGGCGTTGGAAGCGGCAGTTGCAAACTATAAAGGCATACCGGTAACTATCGAGGAAGAAGGAAAGTTAGTTTGCAAATGTTTCAATGTAACGGAAGAGAAGATAAGAAAAGTTGCGATAGAAAATCATCTCACAACCGTAGATGAGGTTACTGATTTTACAAAGGCAGGCGGCGGCTGCGGCGAGTGCAAGCCTGAGATAGAAGAGATATTGAGGGACATATGGTCGCTGAAAACTCCGGAAAAGCCGTCAGCGCCCAAAAAGCTTACAAACCTGCAGAAGATTGCTCTGATACAGGAGATCATTGAAAGGGAGATCAGACCCGGACTTCAGGCAGACGGAGGAGATATTGAATTGATCGATATTGACGGTAATAAAGTGGCAGTGGCGCTTCGCGGTATGTGTACGGGCTGTGTAATGTCCGGAGTGACACTGGAGGGTATCCAGTCCAAGCTCAGGGAATTAGTAAGCGACGGCATTGTTGTGGAGGCCCAATGAACACTATCTATCTCGACAATAACGCAACCACTCAGGTAGCTCCACAAGTACTTGAAGAAATGTTCCCCTACCTTAGAGATTTTTACGGAAACCCTTCGAGTATGCATACCTTTGGCGGCCAACTCCACAAGAAGATAGAAGAGGCAAGGGAAAGGGTCGCTCAACTCCTTGGCGCTGAACCGGAAGAGATCATTTTTACAAGCTGCGGTACGGAAAGCGACAACACGGCAATAATGAGCGCTGCCGAATCATTTCCCCAAAAGAAACATATCATTACGACGCGGGTTGAACACCCTGCGGTGTTAAGTTTCTGCAAACATCTGGCTCGAAAAGGATACAGGATAACGTTCCTTCCGGTGAACAACCAAGGACAATTAAATATTGATGATTTGATAAAAGTTATTGCAGATGATACGGCGGTTGTTTCGGTAATGTTTGCCAATAACGAGATCGGAAATATCTTTCCTATTCATCAGGTCGGCGAGATACTCAGAGACAGAAAGGTATTGTTTCATACAGATGCGGTGCAGGCAGTCGGCAAGATACCGATAGACACAAAAAAGCTGCCGGTTGATATGCTCTCGCTCTCCGGTCACAAACTCCATGCGCCCAAAGGGATAGGCGCACTGTATGTAAGGAAAAAGACAAGGTTTAATCCGTACCTTATCGGAGGTCACCAGGAAAAGGGAAGAAGGGCGGGTACGGAGAATGTAGCATCGATCATAGCGCTGGGAAAGGCCTGTGAACTTGCAATGAAAGACATTGAGAAGGAATCCGCCTTTCTGTCACGCTTGCGGGACAAACTTGAACAGGCCCTCCTGAAATCCAGTTCCGACACGCGGATAAACGGTGATGTTACAAGCAGGCTTCCGAATACATCAAACATAAGTTTTGAATATGTAGAGGGAGAGGCCATTCTCCTGAGGTTGAACGAATACGGCATATGCGCTTCATCAGGTTCCGCCTGCACTTCCGGATCTCTTGAACCCTCTCACGTATTGAGGGCAATAGGGGTCCCTTTTACGGCAATACACGGTTCAATCAGATTTTCGTTAAGCAGATATAATACCGAAGAAGAGATCGATAAAGTCATAGAAATTGTGCCCGGGATTATAAAAGATTTGAGAATGCTTTCACCATTCGGCAGAGACAAGCTGAGCGGTACGCTTAAGTGTCCCTGATACGCCGCTTTTTAAACCTTCCATATTTGCCGGTATCTATCTTGATAGGCTTAAAAAGAAACGCCTTGAATTCATTTGAGATCATTCTTCTCCCGTGCTTTTTGCCGCAGGGGTTGATATTTACAACCTCTGATTTATCGAGGTTCTGAAAGAGATCGATAATCTTATCGAGGGATTCCTGATGCAGCTTTTCTATGCTTTCCCTCATCGGCATGGATGTTATGAGATTTCTGTCGATAAAATCGGCAATTTTTTCGCGGTTGAGCACTGAAAGATATACCATACCCTTCAGTATCCTTTTATTTGTCTTGAAGGAAAAAAGAAAGCGGTTCAGGGAATGCTCAAGGAATAAATCGTTCCGCAGCTGCGTTTCCTTATCAATTGCAATAGCCTGCGACCAGTATTTCTTGTCGATAATGCAGTCAGCTTTCAGCTCCAGTAATGTATGCCCGATATTCTTTTTTTCAGCGGTATAAATGGTGTGGGCAACCGTGTCTGCCGCGAGATGGCTCATATATCCATAGACAAATGCCTTCTGCTGTTTTGTCTCGGCAGCTTTCAGAAGTTCGAAGACGAAATCCCAGTTATGTGAATTTTTATGTTCAGGCACGTATTTTTTTCCGACAACAAGGTCTGCCATTAGTGTGCCGTAAAGAAAATCTTTTCTGTGTTTTCGTATAATTTTCAGTATGCCTGCAGGAATAAGGGCGCCGAGGGATAAAAGCTCATTTCCGAGATAAACATGCGTTAACGGACCCCAAGCAAAGGCCATTGTCGGCAATAGCAAAAATACTATTAATAACAATAACTTAAGTGTAATCATTTAAAGTTATTTATTAAATTAAAAAGCAGCCTTACGCCGATGCCGGTAGCACCTTTGGGAATATAAGGTTTATCTTTTTCAATATATGCAGTGCCTGCGATATCGAGGTGTACCCATGGGGTATCACCGGCAAATTCGTGGAGGAAGCATGCCGATGATGACAATGAGCCTTGCCTGCCTCCCGAGTTCTTGAGATCGGCAATATCGCTCTTCACATATTCTTTATATTCCTCATAAAGGGGCATTTCCCATACCCGTTCATGGACGCTATCACCTGATTGTTTCATTCTTTCAAGCATTTCTTTGTCGTTACCCATCATTGCTATTACAACATTACCAAAGGCAATTGAACACGCTCCTGTCAGGGTGGCAATATCAATAATAGCCTTTGGTTTATAACGCTTTGCGTAACCGATTGCATCGGCGAGTGTCATCCGTCCTTCAGCGTCGGTGCTGATTATCTCGATGGTCTTCCCGTCTATTGACCTTACAACATCTCCGGGTCTTGAGGCTGAACCGCCAGGCAGATTCTCTGTTGCAGGCAATATACCGATCAGATGAACGGGCAGGGCCAGTTCGGAAACGGCCTTCATAATGCCAAGTACGGCGGCCCCTCCGGCCATATCATATTTCATTTTCTCCATGCCGTCGGATGGCTTTATCGAGATGCCGCCGCTGTCAAAGGTGATGGATTTTCCGATGAGCACGACAGGATCTTTTTTTGATCCTTTATATTCAAGAAGGATAAATTTTAAAGACTGATTTGATCCCCCGGCAACAGACAGATAAGAGAACATGCCAAGTTTTTCAATATCTTTTCTCTCCAGGACTGTTACGGCAAGATTCTTTTTCTTCAGTGTCAGCGCCGCTTTTGCAAGATCAGCCGGAGTCATATCATTGGCAGGCGTATTGACCAGGTCCCTTGCAAAACAGACTGATGAGGCGACTGTTTTAGCCATGGAAAGCTCATCTGCTAATTTTTTTGAAGTTTTTGAAAGTATATAGAGAGCATCGATTTCCCTGATATCCTTTTCTTTTTGATATTTCCTGAAGGTATAAAGTCCGATCAAAGCTCCTTCAACAAAGTTGACCGGCGAGATGTTAAGGGTTGAAAAAAATCCGGCGGACAACGCAACTTTTTTTATACCCTTGTCACGCAGACCGGCTAATGCCTTACCGCCGGCCTGTCTAATCTTTTCCGGCGAGATACCCGCTTTCTTGCCTATACCGGCAAGGCAGATTCTTTCAGGTTTTATACCTTCCGGCGCGGGGACCAGAAGGACTTCATTTTGTTTGCCGGAGAATTCTTTCGAGAACGCCTTTTTGATCGCTTTTGAAATGGATGGATGTAAACGATCATAAAGCCCTGAATTTCCCTCTGCAAAAGGAAGGATCAGGGCGTCACAAACGCACTCTTCCTCTCTTATGTCCTTTATGGAAATTTTCATGATCTTCAATGACCACATTAATTGTAGCTGATTGTTTTTAATAGTAGCAAGTTTGCGGATTGAGTTCCGGCAACTCTTCAGTGACGGGTGGTAATAATCCCATCTTTTATTCAAGATAATATTGATCGGGAGAATTTAGTTGCCGGAACTTGATCCGACAGACAGTGTAAGATGACCCTTCGAAATGCGTTTGTTTCGAATAAGCGTCATTCTGCTGCGAAGTTGCAGAATGACGCTTATTCGAATATGAGAGGCTGTCGAATCACCTCCGCAGAAGCAGGTGGAGCCTTTGTTTTATCCGTTACTGTTTGCTGCGGCACCTTAAATCTTTTCCCCTCCGCCGGTGGGAAAGGATTGAGGGGATATGTCTGACCGCTTGCCGGACATCCGCTGACAGATTGAAGCCTTGTCGTTGTCCTCATCATATCAAGGTACAGCGATATCGCATGACCTGCCTGTTTTTGTTGCGCATCGGTCTGATTTTTATCCCTGAGTTTTTGCAGGAACTGCGACAGATATTTCGATGATGTGTCGGGAAGACTGTATTTAGCACAATAGTCCAGGTAGTATCGAAGCCACTTGAGGTAGTATGAGTGAGCGGTTGCCGGGACCGAGCGTTTCTTCAGCATGTCGCTGAACTGTTTCAATATGTCGGACGGAATGTCTTTCATACGTTGATAAAAAGTTAACTCGTTATTCACTCATTTTGCGGGGATAACGAGTTAGAAAATTCAATAATAATAAGCAAATGCCTAATAAAATGTCAAATTTATTGCATTATCTTTAGGCGTTGCGTATGATAACGAGAAACCAGTTAATAATATTGTTAGCGATCAATAAAAATGGAAAGCTCGTTAATTTTTATCCCTATAATCATTATCTCAGTTGTTCTGACACTAAAGATAATTAAGTCACCTGATTTCAGACAAACAACTGCAGAATCAAAAAAGGCATTAATTCGATTGTCCATCGGCGGCTTAGTGGGTGCGGTTTTGCTTCTCTCTATTTTCTGGCTTTTCTTAATTGCTTTTGGCAAAACTCCTGCCAAGCTTAATCCCTACATTTATATGTTGCCATACATTGCGAGTTTCCCAATCGCCTTGGCAGGTTTTTGGCTGGGCTCTATCTTCGGTCTTCTAAAAAACAAGCACAACAAATAAAGATAAAAGTGATTACATCAATTAATACAGACATAAGAACGTCTAACACGCGGCTCGATCCGACCGGGATTAAGCCCGGTCGTTTTTTTGCAAAGGCTGTTTGCCCCGGCGGCTCAGCCATTTCGTTATAAGCAAAAATTGAATGGAAAAAAGATTATATACAATAATTTCTGATCCAGAAGTTCTTTTGAATCTAGAACCAGAAGA
>JBAZWR010000040.1:0-19212 GCA_041660325.1 Thermodesulfovibrionales bacterium
AAAAGAAGAAAGTATCATCCGGAAAAGATTCGGCATAGGGTTTGACGCCCCTCATACTCTCGAGGAGGTCGGACTTGAGTTCGAAGTTACCCGTGAGCGCATCAGACAGATAGAAGTAAAGGCAATAAGAAAACTAAAACATCCTTCAAGAAGCAAGTGGCTGAGGGAATTTATCGAAAAACCTTGACCGGAAGGCAAGATTAAATTTAGAATATTAGGTTACAACTTGATGCAATTAGCAATTTCTCCTTGGGGGCCCATAGCTCAGTTGGTAGAGCTACCGGCTCATAACCGGTTGGTCCCAGGTTCGAGTCCTGGTGGGCCCACCAGATTTAGGCAACACTTTTCTCTTATCCGTGATATTGTTAAAACTTAAAAGGTAAAACATTGAACGAACAGCTCAACCGTCTTATAGAATTGCAGAAGATCGATACGGAAATCCACATTCTACTGGATATGATAAATGCGTTCCCTAAAAAAATCACGGAAGCCGAATCCCCCCTTAAGGAAACACAACTTGCTTTCAACATGATCAGTCAAAAGCTTGACGCTCTGGAAAGAAAAAAACGCGACAAGGAGAGTCTGCTTGAAGATACCGTCGAGAAAATCAAGAAACTTAAATCGCGCACTGCCGACATAAAAACAAACAAGGAATATCAAGCCCTTCTCCATGAGATTGAATCCGTCGAAAAAGAGCAATGGTCTACGGAAAACGAGATATTGACTATTATGGAAGAGTTTGAGGCAACGTCGAAACAGGCAAAATCCGAGGAAGCAAAATACAAAGTTTATAAAGAAAAAATCGACGTTCTGAAGCGGAAACTGGAACTGGAAAGAGACGCGGCCGAGAAAGAACTCCACGTCCTCAGGCAAGACAGGGCTAAGATAGCCGAAACCGTAGATAAAGAAAGCTTCTACCTGTATAAGACTCTTATCGAGGCATGTAACGGACTTGCCGTTACGGAAGCGAAAGAGGAAATATGTCAGGGATGCAATATGAACATCCCGCCGCAGCTCTTTGTCGAGCTGAAAAAAAACGAGTTTATTTCCACATGTCCCCAATGCCGGAGGATCATTTACTATACGGCGCCGCCTGAGGAACCGGCCTAACCCATAACCTCCGGAAATAAAAACGGCCCGATTATCTATTAGCCTCATAATTGCAGATCACCCCGAACCCGCCAAAATATCTATTTCAAATTTTTAGTCTTTGTTATATAATAATAAAAATCTGTTATAGTCAGAGCAGAGCGTATGGTCGCCCTGCCCCGATATTATCGGAGCAGGGAGGAAAGTCCGAGCTCTAAAGGGCAAGGTGGTCGTTAAGAGCGACTGGGGGCAACCCCAAGGAAAGTGCCACAGAAAGGGAAACCGTCCCGGCTTTTTGGGATAAGGGTGAAAAGGTGAGGTAAGAGCTCACCAGTTGAGGTGGCGACGCCTCAAGCTTGGAAAACCCCGCCTTGAGCAAGGTCGAATAGGTTCCGCCTTGAGAAGGGCCCCTTCGATTCCCTGAGCGCTTAGGCGTTCCGGGAGGCGGAACGGGTAATGACCGCAAGAGTCCGGTAGCAATACCGGGCATTAGATGAATGACCATAGAAACGGAACTCGGCTTACCGCCTGCTCTGGCAATGCAGATACTACTAATCAGAGTCCGTCTTATTGGAAGGTATAAATGGAAGATCACAAATTGAAAGTCTTCTGCACCGTGGCCGAAACGAAAAGCTTTTCCAAAACCTCGGAGATTATTCATCTTACGCAGCCTGCCGTAAGTCTTCAGATTCAGGCCCTCGAAGAGAAATATGAGACAAAGCTGTTCGACAGGTCTTCCAGCACGGTTACACTCACACCCACGGGTGAAGTCCTCTATAAATATGCAAAAGAAATCCTGGCGCTGTATGCTTCCGCAGAAAAGGCGATAGGCAAGCAGATCGGCCTTGTAAAAGGAAGCCTTACCATTGGCGCAGGTTCTAACATCGGAAACTATATACTCCCCAGCGTGATTACTGAATTCAAGAATGTCCATCCCAGGATAAAACTCTATCTTCTCGTCGGCAACACGAAACGCGTAATTGAACTGCTAAATTCAGGCAATATCGACATCGGACTTGTGGAAGGGGACGTCGCGAGGCAGAAGATGACCGTCAAAAAATTATTATCGGATGAACTGCTGCTGATTGTATCTCCGTCCCATCCCTGGGCAAAGAGAAAAGAGGTTTCCATATCCGAACTAATAAAAGAGCCGTTTATCTTCAGGGAGGCCGGTTCCGGGACAAGACAGATGATCGAAAAATACTTTGCCAGGCACGGCATTACTCCGCATGATATGAAGATAAACACCGTACTGGGAAGCACCGAAGCAATAAAAGATGCGGTCGAAGGCGGTCTCGGCGTTTCCATAATCTCACGCTGGGCTGCGCGGAAAGAAAGCAAATACGGCACGCTCCGCCTTCTCGGCATCAAAGAAGAAAAGATGGTGAGAGATTTCTCTCTCATTGTAAATAAAAATTCCGTCTCTTCAAATTCTCTTGAAGAATTTCTCGCTTTTTTAAAGGCCTATCCTTTCGACAAGCTTCTTCAGTAGCGAGTTTATCCGTGTAAACCCGTTAAATTTGCATTGAAGATCCGGTAATCGATATCCTTAAAGATCCCGTCTTTTTCCTCTATCTTTTCCAGACATTGTTCCGGAATATCGCCTGATAAAACGTATCCACAGAGCTGGTTGAATCTGCCGATGTGTTCTTTCAATCGTTTTGTTGCATATTCTTTTGCCGTACCGGAATTCATCATAAAAGTCCAATCGCTGTGCTGGGATAACAATACTTCTCGTGCAGCCTGGTTGAGCGCCCTTTTCATCGTCCCCCCTGCTTCCGGGAACTTTTCGGCAAGATAGATCATGCGTTCCGCCGCCTTGAGAATATGTCTGAAGGTATAATCGTTTGTTTCGTTGATCCAAACTTCGTTGTATCCCCTGTCACCCCAACTTGACATAGACGGTTCACAGGTCTGAAACTCCGGTTGGTCATGGCCGCTTTCGAGCATGTACTCATCAGGCGTTATCGTTCTGAAATTTCCCCGACCCGCATGTATCCCTCTCAAAAGACATTCAAGCCATTCCGGACCTTCAAACCACCAGTGACCGAATAATTCGGCGTCATATGTTGCAGTGATAACCGGGCGTATTTTTAGCGCGTCAGAGAGACTCTGTACCTGTTTCTCTCTCTCTATCAGAAAATGCCGGGCATGTTCGGCCGCCTTTTTATGCGCCCGTTGAATAACATACGGCTTCTTATGGTCGGTTGTTCCGGTTATCCGGTAATATTTCATTCCGGTATACGTCACGGCAGCAAATGGCCGGAGATAGGATTTTATATAATCAAGATCGAGGTCAAACCCTATATCCCTGTAAAAATCCCTGTAATCAAAATCTCCGGGGTATCCGGCAACCGAGGACCATACCTGTTTTGAAGTTTCGGGGTCCCTTCCGAATGCCCGGACGCCGGAAGGGCACGCCACCGGCGCATATACGCCGCACCTTGGCGCGGGTCTCCCATGCAGGATTCCATGGGTATCGAGAAAGAAATATGTTATCCCTTCTTTGCTAAGGTAGTTGTCAAACCCCGGGACAAAACCGCATTCAGGCAGCCATATGCCTTCCGGTTCCCTGCCGAATATTTTTTTGTAATAGAGGACCCCTGTACTGATCTGGACCCGGACTGCCTGAGGCAACACGGACAGAGCAGGCAGGAAGGCGTGTGTTGCGGCAGTTGTGATAATCCGGACTTTTCCGCTTTCCTGAAGCTGCCTGAAAGCGGATGACAGATCATTTCTGAAAACATTATGGAATAGATGATGGGCCTTCCTGAACCTTGCATGATACATCTTTGCAACGGGCCGGAAATGGATATCTCCTTTTGTGCGGCGGGTTTCTCTTGCCGATAGTTCTATCAACCTTTCGATATGTCGTATATATCTGCCCCTGAGAAGTGAATCATTGAACATCTCAAGAAGTCCCGGACTCATGGAGAAGGTTATCCTGAAGTCAATCCCGTCGTTGATGAGCCTTGAAAACAAATCAAGCAAAGGTATATAAGTCTCTGTTATTGCTTCATACAGCCAGTTTTCTTCAAGAAAGAATTCATGCTCCGGATGCCTGACGTAAGGCAAATGCGCATGAAGCACCAGAGAGAGATAGCCTCTATTTTTAGAGTTTGACATAGTAAAGAAAACTTTACTCCGGAATCTTACTGAAAAGGTATATGGCAGCTGTGCCGAAGATTACCGGCATTATCCAGGTCGCAACTACGGCGGGCACCACTCTGGCATAGCCCATCGAAAGCATGAAAGTATACGCAATCCAGTAAACAGAGCTGATCGATATACCGAGCCCGGCCGCAAATAGACCTCCGCCGATCCTGCTCATCATAGACAGTGAGAGGCCGAGGAGCAGCATGAAGAGATTTGCCAGAGGATAAGACAGTCTTGCCTGTATGTCGACATTGAGCTTTGCATCCCTGAAGCCGGATGCCTTCAGTTTTTCAGCATATCGATAAAGATCAATGATCCCCATCTCATCCGGCTTCTTCATAGCGCTGCTGAAAAAGCCGGGTGATTCAAGATACGGATAATCCATTTCAGCGGTCTTAGTAACCTGACCGGTTGAGATATCGTAAACAACTACCTTCTTGAGCTTCCAGATACCTTTGCCTTCCCGGTTCACATCCCACAACGCCTCTTCAGCCTCAATTCTCCTCTCCAGCTTGTCTTTATCAAACACAAAGATGCTGACGCCCCGGGCAATTTTTTGCTCAGGGACATAAAGCCCTATCCTTACAAGTGAACCATTAGAGGTCCTGAGCCATATTGTTCCCTGTTTAAAGGAGACTTTTCCGATTTTTTTCATATAGGCTTTCTTGAATTCCAGGAGCCGGTCTGAAAAGTCAGGCACAACGATCTCTCCGATAATAAAACTTGTGACACTGAAAATAATCCCGGCAGTAACAAACGGATAGAAGAGTCTCTTCGCCCTTCCGCCAATGGCCTTTATGGCAATGATTTCCTTGTGCCTGGATGCATGACTGAATACAAAAAGACTGCAGATAAGAAGGGACATCGGGAGAAGATAATAGAGATATTTAGGGAAACTCAACATGACATATTCTGCAACTCTCGGGATTGACAGCATCCCGGGCACAAAATCGTCCACTTTATCTACAAGGTCCAGGAGGCTGAATATCAATCCAAGCCCTAATGTAAGAACACTCAGGATCTTCAGGAATTCCCTGATATAGTAGCGGTGAAGTATCCTCATCTCGCGTTTTCTCTTCTAAATACCCACAATGCAACCATACAGAGGATGATCGTCGCACCCCAGGCCCCAAAGTAGTGTGCTATTTTTCCCGCCCCGACAAGATTTTCACCGTATACAAGAAGCACATAATATGCGGTAAATGTTGAAAGCCCTATGGTGAGTCCTCCGAGCTTGCCTGATTTTCCGGCTATGAGGGCCAAGGGAGGTCCAAGGAAAATAATGATAATACACATAAATGGAAATGAAAACCTGCGGTGAAGCTCAAGGTAGACAAATTTTGCATCATGACTGCTCGATTGTTCTATTTTGCCCTTAAGCTCCCACGGGGTCAGATCCGAGTTTTTTCTTGAGGGGGCGTCGGTCTCAATCTGCAAAACCATATTGTATTTTTTAAAAAATACCTCGGTCGTGTTGTTACCCTTTGCGATATGTATCAGTCCGTCTCTGAGAGAAAGACTAAGCGCAAACCCCTCCTGCGCGGATATCCGGCCCTCTTTGGCTGTCAGTATTCTTGGCTCACTTTTGTTTCTGCTGTCGTACATAAATATTCCGCGGATCTCATTATCTTCAGTCTTATGGTTTATATAGATCACAATATCCTTAAAAGAGGTATTGAAACTCCCCTCTTCCATCGCCGAAGGCGTCCGTTCCCTCAGGATGTTTGTTATCTCGGATCTCAACTGCACGCTGCTTTTGGGTCCTAGATAAAGACCCACTGCCATATTCAGGCCGAAACACAGCAGCCCCAGAATTATAACAGGCTTGGACAGCTCTATGAAATTCATGCCGCTTGTCCTCAATATGACGAGTTCATTGTCCATGTTCAGGCGGCCATATACAACGAGCGTCGAGAGAAGCAGTGCCATAGGTATTGTAAGAAGGAATAACTGAGGCTGGAGCAAAAGAATAAGCCGAACCATGTCCACGAAAGAAGTCCCTACACCTGAGAGAAGCCTGCTGAGCCTGATCAACTTATCCATCATGATTATGAAGTTCAGTGAAGCAAGGCTGAGCACAAAGGCAAGGACTAATTCCTTGAGTATTGATCTGTGAATTATCTTCATCTGGATTATACGATTATATATTTTACCATAATCCGACTGACTCATCCCTGAAATCATGGTATGATAACTATTGACTATAGACCTACTACTATATTTTTAATGAGGTAAATCAATGAAGACAGGGACAAATAAAATATCAGCAAAAGTCGGGCTTCCTCCGGGGACTCTCGTTCATATCGGCAAAAAGAAAAACGAACAGGTCGGGATAAGCGTTATTGAATATAATGAAACGCACTTCCAGGAAAGGGTATTAAGGACAATAGATGAATATCAACCCCATGCCGATAAATCAACGGTTACCTGGATCAATATTGACGGCCTCCACCTGATGGAAATAATCGAAAAGACAGGCGCACTTTTTCATCTCCACCCTCTGACATTAGAAGATATTGTTAATACGGGGCAGTCTCCAAAAATAGAAGACTACGGCGATTATCTTTTTATTGTCCTGAAAATGCTCTACTATGATGAATCAAAGAATGAGATAGAGGTAGAGCAGGTCAGTCTGTGTCTCGGTTCAAATTTTGTCCTCTCTTTCCAGGAGGAAAAAGGTAGAGATGTTTTCAACCCTGTCAGGGAAAGGATCCGGAACGGCAAAGGACGCATTAAAAAGATGGGTGCGGATTATCTGGCGTACTCATTAATAGACTCGGTTGTTGACAGTTATTTCCTGATCCTGGAAAAACTCGGCGAGCGGATCGAAACCCTGGAAGAATCGGTAGTTAGCGAACCATCCCAGACCGTCCTGCATGACATTCATGTATTAAAGAGGGAGATGATTTTTCTGCGCCGGTCCATATGGCCCCTGAGAGAAGTAGTCAGCAATCTTGAACGCGGCGAGTCCCCCCTTATACAGGAATCTATGCACGTATATTACAGGGATGTATATGACCATACCATCCGTATCATCGAAACAATCGAGGCGTTCCGCGACCTTCTTTCAGGGATACTCGATATCTATCTTTCAAGCATCAGCAACAGGATCAATGCGGTCATGAAAGTTCTGACGATCATCGCAACGATTTTCATGCCCCTCACCTTTCTGGCCGGCTTATACGGAATGAATTTCGAACACATGCCCGAGCTTAAATGGCACTGGGGTTACCCCGCACTTCTCCTGTTCATGGCTTCTATAGGAATATCAATGCTGATTTATTTCAAAAGGAAGAATTGGCTGTGAGACGGTCTGAAGAAATTCTTTTATAAAAGTATTCCGATTGACCTTATCTATTTTGAAAGTTATAATACAAGACGTGAAGCAATAATTCATTGGGGCTGTAGCTCAGTTGGGAGAGCGCTTGAATGGCATTCAAGAGGTCGTCGGTTCGATCCCGATCAGCTCCACCATATTATAATCTCTCCCTTGACGGATTTTCGTTACATTCAAGAGGTCGTCCCGACTCAGGTCGGGGTCAGCTCCACCATTTATAATCTCTCCCTTGACGGATTTTCGTTACATTCAAGAGGTCGTCTCGACTCAGGTCGGGATCAGCTCCACCATTTTAAATCAAAAAAAAACTAACGTACAAGATTACTATGCTTCCGTGGAGATTCCTGTAATATAGAGCGGAACTACTTTTTCAGATCTTCCAAAACTAATTCAATTACCCGGGGGACTTTATCCTTTATTTCAGGCGATAGTTCCAGGCTCATTTCGAGGGATTTGGGTTCTACGCCGATGACGGTTGTATGCGGGGTTTTGCCGATCAGTCCTGAAAGGTCTATTACCTCCAGAATGCCTATCTGATGCACCGACGTCTTGAAGCCCGACGGAGAGTTTCTTACATCATTGATATCAAACCGATAGATTGTGCCGGGTTCGCCTCCCCCCTTTACGGCATCTACGACAATCAGTCTGTCGGCTTCAGTGATTACATTCAAAAGCCTGAAGCCGTCGGTCCCTCCTTCAACAACGGATACATTAGCAGGAAGCTCCATTTTTATCAGTTCATTGGCTACATGTACCCCGACTCCCTCGTCGGACAGTAGAACATTTCCCACACCGAGTATCACAATCTTTTTTTCAAAAGTTTGTTCTCCCCCCTTTATAAGCGCGTCAGAACCGGACTTAAAATTATCGGACATTAAAACCTCCCTGTCCTCCCCCTTTCTGCAGGGGAGGACAGGTGAGATGCCTCTATTTTTACCTTTTGTGAATCTATTTTCACTCGATGACGAACTTCCTTATTTTGTTGCTCTGAGGATCTATAATGTGAACTGCGCATGCAAGGCACGGGTCAAACGAACGGATTATCCTGACCACATTGATCGGGTTCTTAGTGTCGGGGACGGGAGCGCCGATTAATGACTCTTCATATTGTCCACGCACGCCTTTCTCACATCTCGGAGAAGCATTCCATGTGGAAGGCACAACAGCCTGATAGTTCTCGATCTTCTTGTCCTTGATCTTTATCCAGTGCCCAAGAGCGCCTCTTGGCGGCTCGAAGAAACCGACGCCCATTCCGCTTGCAGGAGGGTCCCAATGCTCGGTATCGTGAATTTTGAACCCCGGTTTTGTCATTTCAGCCTGCAGTTGATCAAGCCAGGAATAAGCGGCATCCACCATAAGCTTAGTTTCGATGGCGCGGGCTGCATGACGCGCTACTGCACCTGGCTGCACTCCCTGCTTCACGAGATCAAGGAGAGTCGGATTCTTTGCAATTATCATTCTCGCCAGGGGACCGACTTCCATCGGCATACCGTCATAACGCGGAGCTTTGACAAAAGAATATGCGTCTTTCTTGTCAAGTTCAAAAATCTGTTCTCCATCGTATGGATGAACCGGTTTATTTTCTTTGTACCAGGCGTATTTTACCGATTCGGTGACCTTTTTCGGGTCAAATGCATTTACTTTGATATTTGCCGGATCCAGGCCTGTGATTACACCTGAAGGGAATAAAAGGTCTTTCCCCTCGGGATCTTTTTCAAAGCCGCCGTATGCAAGATAGTTAAGATGTCCTCCGCCGACGCCGGCTTTGGCCAACGGAAGGAGCGGTCCCGTACCGAAGAGCAGTACATCAGGTATATAAACCTCGTTGATGAACTTTGCCTGTCTGTCGAGCATGGTGCGGAAGCGGGCTATCTGATTTAAATCAGGATATGAGGTAACCCCTCCGACTACTATATTCTGATAATGGGGAGTCCTGCCGCCCCAGATGGCGCCCATATTCCTTGCCTCTGCATGCATTTTAAGGGCCTCAAGGTAGTGCTTGACAGCCATTATGACAATATCGGGGTCTTTAACGCAGAATTCATCAGGATCGTAACGCGGCGTTAGAGGATAGGTGTCCTTGCTTGTCACCAGACTCAATATCTTATCTTTAACGGCAAGCAGGCCCTTGTCCTTGCCTTTGTATTCGGCAATCGCCATGATATCAATATAATCAAGTGCGCTGAGCTGATAGAAATGAAGCGGATGATCATATATGAATTCAGCCGCCATTACGAGGTTTCTGATTAACATCCCGCCCCAGGGCACTTTAGCTCCGAAGGCTGCATCAAGCGCCCGTGCGGAAGCCATCTGATGCACGCTGTAACATACGCCGCAGAACCTGCTGGTGATATAGGAAGCGTCACGGGGGTCTTTGCCTGTCAGCATTGCCTCAAAACCACGGGCCATGGTCCCGCTGCTCCAGGCGTCCTTGACTTTGCCGTTTTCAACTTCGACCTCGATAGCGAGGTGGCCTTCAATCCTTGTTACAGGATCTATTTTAATTCTTTCTGCCATATATTCTCACCTCCCCTTATGTGTTTTTCTTCTGAAAAAGACCGGCCTCTCTCATGGCGTAGATCTTCTTGGATGTTTCACTTTCAGCCGTATAAAGCGGGGTCATTTCTCCATAGAACCCGGGCTCTGCGCATCCCATACATGGAGAGCCGCAGTCTATACAGAAATTAATGCCGTTGTTCCATCTTCGCACAGGGCAATCAGATGTGGTTATCGGTCCCTTGCATCCTTTCTGGAACATGCACCAGTCTTTCTGCTTGGGATCGTTCCAATCGGACAGGAATCTGCCCGCGTCAAAGTGCGCACGACGCCTGCAGTTGTCATGGATCGTGTCCCTGAAATACATCTTCGGGCGTCCGATGCCGTCAAGCTCGGGCACTTTGCCCGTTGTGAGAAAATAGAGTATCGTTCCTATCATGTGATCGGGATGGGCCGGGCAGGTTGGAATATTTATGACAGTTTTACCCGGAAGGGCCTTGTTGAGCCCGATTCCTTTGGTAGGTGTAGCGCCCGGGATGCCGCCATATGTCGCACAAGCCCCTACAGCGATGATAGCGCCTGCATTCTTTGCAGCCTCCTCAAGTGTTTCTACGAACGGACGTCCGCCTATCATGCAGTAGCGCTTATCGGCTGAAGGCACCGAACCCTCTACAATCAAAACATAACCCCCTTCTTTAATAGTCTCGTTCAGCACATGTTCAGCGGTATAGCCGGACCCTGCCATAGCCGTTTCATGATACCTTAGTGAAATTTTGTCCAGTATTACCGAAGCAACCGGCGGATAGCTTATGCCGAGGAAGGAAATAGTGCACCCTGCACAATCCTGCCCCTCAAGCCAGATGACCGCAGGCTTTTTTGAAGCAGATTCCATCGCTTCTGCCACCCTGGCAGTAAAATCAAATTCTGAAAGGCCCAATATTGCAGCGGTTGCCGCACAATACTTAAGGAAATCCCTTCTGCTGACGCCTTTCAACTCTAATTCAGTTTCAAGGTTTTTACTTAAAACAGGTTTCTTCATTATTCACCTCCCGAAATAAAATGGCCCTACAATGTCATTGTAAAGCCTGTTGTTAACTTTACTATGCTTCTTCACCATCACCTCCTCCAGGAGTTTCTGTCTTCATATTCATTATGAAGAAATGTATCAAAGCACATTTATTAATTGACTTATTGAATATTATAAATATCAAAATATAAGCAATTTGTCAAAGAATATTTCAAAAACATTCTAAAAATAAATAAGCAATTTAGATGCCACAGTATAACTTATTGATTCTATGTATATTATCAACACATGCGCCTGATTTATATACGACAATTTGCATCACAAAAAGGAATATTGACCGATACATAGATAAACCTAAACGCTGCAAAACAGGTTCTCAACTAATGTGTAGACTTCTCTAAAACACTTCGCATTACATCAATCGGAGGCATTTTACCTGTCCACAATTCAAAAGCAAGGGCGCCTTGCCACAAGAGCATTCCCAGACCGTTCAAAATAGTACATCCTTTTTCTGACGCTTCTTTAAGCAGACGGGTATTCTTATATATAAGGTCACAAACAATCTGCTCTTTTCCGAGTATAGTTGCATCGAATGGTAATGGATCATCATGTTTTAGCCCCAGGGGAGTGGCATTAATGATTATGCGGAAACGTTTAATATCCGAAAGATTATCGATTGTTGATACGACATCTCCGACCTTCCGCAAATCACCGGCAAGCCTCTCAACCTTTGATTGTGTTCGTCCATACAACGTTAAAGAACGCGCTTCCATACACAGGTAATACCCCGCAGCCCTTGCAGCCCCTCCGGAGCCGATGATAAGGATATCCTTGTCTTTGACCGATATACCGGATTCATTGAGGGATTTCATAAAACCCCTGCCGTCCGTATTAAACCCGATGAGCCCGTCGTCCGTATTTACGATGGTATTCACTGCGCCTATAAACAGGGCTTCTTCCCGGATTTCATCAAGAAACCGCATAACTTTCTCTTTATGAGGCACCGTTATGTTGATTCCTTTTATATTCATTGACCGAATAGCTTTCACTGCATTTTCAAGTCCGTCAGGATGCACGAGAAACGGAACATAGCAATAATCCAGCCCTGTTGCCTCAAAGGCGGCATTATGCATCGCAGGGGACAATGTATGCTCGATAGGATATCCGAAAATACCTGTAATCGTTGTTTTGCCGGAAATATTCATTGCTATACAGAAAGGTTATTACAGATCGTTTGAAAAATCAAGGAAAACATTCCAAAATAAATTTTCGTTGAATGGTTTCCTTGCCGCTATATTTTTTCTGTTGCCCTAAAATCGTTTTTTGTATATATTCATAGTACGGATTTATTAACCTGAATGCTGCAAACAAGGTCTAAAATGGTTTTTTTATCATGTCTTCATTTCAAAGTATGCAACCGGAGGGTTAAGGAATTTCACTTAACAATAAAGGAGAACTGATGCAGCCTTTTTTTCTCATTGCCAAGACGATTTCCGATGCATGGTTTCAGTTGATTTACAATCTCTTTGATAAAACTTATTCCCAGAATATTCAGAAAGGGTCTTTTGAAAACGAACAATACCGCCTGCAGTATCCGGGGATTGCGGTGTACATCGAGCATCCCTATTATGATATAGTCCCGTGTATTCCGCCGGGTCTCGGGATACCGTCGCCTACTACCATGGAATATATCGAAGATTACTTTGCCAATTACCTTATGGACCCCGAGCTTGCTGAGAATGAAACTTATACGTATGCAAGCAGGATACAACACTGTATGCCCAAAGGCGGAACCCAGCTTGAGCGTGTTGTTGAAATGCTGAAAGAAACGCCGCTTACCAACCAGGCGGTTATCGAGGTTGGAGCGCCTGACGATATTGACGTCTGCTATGGAAAAGACGGAAAACTTGACCCTCCATGCCTGAGGTTGATTGACTTTAAGGTTATACCATCAGGCAATGATCTATCCCTGACCGTAACCGTCTATTTCAGGTCATGGGACCTCTGGGCCGGCTTCCCTACCAACCTCGGCGGGATAGAACTGCTTAAACAGTATGTAGCATCCGAGGCAAACCTGAAGAACGGCCCGATGTATGCCTATAGCGCCGGAGCGCATATTTACGGTTACCAGGAAGAGATTGCACGGTTAAGAACGCTGAAGACAAAATAAAATGGGTACAAGGATTTAAGGATTATAGGGGTCGTGTGTCTGTCTTCAAGAGATCCCTGATTCCTTTTCCACAGGAAAGCTTATAATAAACGTCGTTCCCTTCCCCTGTTCACTTTCGACACAAATAGTCCCTTTATGGTCCTGTATTATTTTCGTGGCAAAGGTAAGTCCAAGGCCGGGACCGTAAACCTTTGAAGTTACCAATGGATCAAAAATGCTTTTGATCTTTTCTTTTTCTATCCCTTTCCCTGTATCGGATATCTCAATATCAAGACTGCCGTTGCTCAAAGCGACGGCTATTTTTAGTTTTTTGGGCTCTTTCTCCATCGCCTCGACCGCATTCTTTATGAGATTGCAGAAAGCCCTTTTCAGTATTTTTTTGTCGGCAGTTATCAATGGAAGATTATCTGCAAGCTCGGTTTCAAGAGTTATACCTTTATTCACAAAATCCTGTTCAAATACGGTCAGGGCGTCTTTGATGACATCGTTGATATTTGAAGGTTCTTTATTTGATATAGACAGGCTTTTAAGTTCTATAAGCTGTTTTATCATGCTCTCCAGCACGGCCACATCTTCAATGATGTATTCCATATATTTTTTATTTGGATCGCCTTCAGGAAGCTTGTTATAAACCTTCCGTGCAAAACCGCCGACGGAGGTAAGAGGATTTCTTATCTCATGCGCAACCTGTTCCATCATCTGTTCAAGAGCGCCGGTTTTTTCCTCCACCACCTTTTTCTCATGTGTTGCCTTTATAGAGAGCAATGATCTGATTCTTGCGGAGAGTTCCTTGTAGTCAAACGGCTTGGCCATATAATCATCAGCGCCGATATTCAGACCTTTTACCTTATGCTCAACCTCCCCTTTTGCAGTGAGCATGAGAACGGGTATATATTTAGTCTTTTCATCCGCCTTCAGCCTTTGACAGACCTCATAACCGTCAATTTTGGGCATCATTACATCCAGGACAACAAGGTCGGGCTTGTACTCCGGCACTTTCTGTAAAGCTTCTTCTCCGTTATATGCCTCCGAGGTATCATACCCTTCGGCACGGAACCTCTTTTTCAGGAGCTCTACCGTATCTTCAGCATCGTCAACGATTAATATCCTACTTTTCCTCTCCACCTAAAACGCTCTCCCTTTTACCTCTTATGTATAACTTTACCTGGTCGGGGAACTCACGGATATTGATCGGCTTTGAGATATATCCCTCAAAGCCCGCAACAATAACCTTCTCCCGATCTCCTGTCATTGCATGAGCGGTAAAAGCCACAATGGGTATGTCCTTGAATTCCTCCATGTTTTTGAGTCTTTTCGCCACTTCATATCCGTCCAGTTTAGGGAGTGAGATATCCAGCAATATAAGGTCGGGCTTTTCCGAGACCGCCTTTTCTATGGCTTCCTCTCCGTCAACCGCCGTAACGGTTTCAAAGCCCTTATTCCTGAGCACTTTAACCGCAAGTTCCCGGTTGTCTTCATTATCCTCGACGATTAATATCTTCCTTGGCATAACGGTCTTTACCTTCTTTTATCCTTCAGGCGAATATCGGGCCGGCCGGTGAAGCATCATCCCGATTTCATTGTTCTCTGCTGATCCTTGTAATTGTATTCTTCAATTCCTGCAAGAGTTCTTCTTTTGTCAGGACAACCTTGTTCAAAATACCGTGTATTCTGCCATTCAGGTCATCGGCCTCTTCTTCCGTCAGGTCCTTTTGGGTCAGAACAATCAGCGGAATGTCCTTGTCTCCCTCTGCCGCCTTGATATATTCAATTACATCGAACCCGGTCCTCGGCATTGTGAGACTGAGAATGATAAGGTCCGGTCTGAAATTCTCAATGGATCTTACCGCGTCTTCACTGTTATAAGCTATTGTTACCTGATATTCGGCCTCTTCAAGGACATTGCCGATTAATCTTACCGTGTTCGGGTCATCATCTACAATGAGTATTCTCTTTATCTTTGTCATCTTCTCCAGAGTCTTCAATTTCCTCAAGAGAACATCCTTTCCAACCGGTTTTACGATATACTCTGCCGCACCGAGACTGAAACCCATCCTCTGATCGTCAACAATAGACAGGATAATTACCGGGATATCCTGGGTCTCGGGATCATGCTTTAGTTCTCTTAACACCTGCCATCCATCCTTCCTCGGCATCATAATATCCAGAGTGATGGCCATGGGTTTAATCTGTTTTGCTTTTTCGACCGCTTCTTCACCGCCGAGGAGACCGACAACCGTATAATCATCACCCAGATATTTGCAGATTATATCAATTGCTTCCGGATTGTCGTCAATAGACATTATAATTTTTTTGTTCGTCTCTTTTGTTGTTACCGGTTCGATGAGATGTTCTTCCGAGGATTGATCGAGAATACTTTTCATGAGTTCACAACCTTTGCAAAAATCAACCTTCTCAGGATACGCCGCTATTTTCATCCCGGCACAATGAGTTCCCATAATCATCCAGCATCTTCCTTCCTTGCTCCCGTATGCAGGGCAACTCGGTTGTCCGCAATGGACATACTCCCAGCACCGTAACGGTTTGCCTCCGTATGACGGCTGCTTTAACAAATCATCTACAGGCCTTGCGAAATAATCGGCAAGCGCCTCGGCTATTCTTGTCTCGGTTACAGGTTCGGAAGGCGTTTCAAGCATCTCTTTCCTTAAGGGAAGAGTAAAACAGAATTTGCTTCCTTCCCCTAATTTACTCGTCACCCAGATCATACCCTTATGCAGCGATACCAGTCCTCTGGCAATGCTAAGGCCGAGACCCGTACCTTCATATTGACGAATGGTAGTAAGGTCTGCCTGAACGAATTTATCAAATATCTTTCCGATGTCTTCTGCTTTTAGTCCTATTCCCGTATCTTCAACGCAAATCTCCATGAACATAGGAATCTCCCCCGGTTTAACGCCCCTTTCGGAAAGACGCGCGGAAATTGTAATTCCCCCCTTATCTGTAAACTTGATTGCATTTGACAGGAGATTTATAAGGACCTCTTTTACTCTGTCTTCGTCGCCATATGCATGGGGCAACCCTTCAGGGATATTGATCGTGAGGTTGATGCCTTTAACCTTCATTTGAGGTTCAAACGAGGGCTTTGCAGCTTCAACCACCCATTTCAGGTCAAGTTCCTTAGGATTTATCTTCATCTTTCCGGCTTCGATCTTTGAAATATCAAGGACGTCATTGATCAATTGCAGGAGATGACGCGCATTCGCTGCAACCTTGTTCAGGCTTTTTTCCTGTTCCTCGTTGATCGGACCATCAACTTCATCTATCATTAGGTCGGTATAACCGATAATGGCATTCATGGGAGTACGAAGCTCATGAGACATGTTTGCGAGAAACGTTGACTTCAATTTATCCAGTTCCCTGAGATCTTTATTGGCCCTTTCCAGTAATCCCAATAACCGTGTCCGTTCATTCAATAAAGAAGTCTTCCTTTTGTTCTCCTCCTCCAGTTTTTTGCTGAACGAGGACACACTCTCCACCATATAATTAAAAGTCTTACCGAGGATCCCTATCTCATCTTCCGTTTTAACGTCGATGGCAACGGACATGTCTCCCTCTGCAAACCTTTTTGCCTTTTCCGCAAGGCTCTCAACCGGACGCCTCACTAATTTGTTCACCATTAAAAAAATAAGGATAACCGCAACAGGTATAAGGATTACGACTATCATTATTGTCCTGTTCCTCTGGGCAACAACCTGCGCATAAGTCCTTTCAGCATCAAGCCTTATAACAATACCGCCAAGGACTTTTCTCGCGGCGCCATGGCAGTGATAACAGTCCTTTTCATTGAGGATAGGCTTGATTACCATCAAATTCCTTCTGCCGTTGATAACATCCTCAAGAGGTTTTCTCGGATCAAATTCCGGTTCCATTCCAGTTTTTAATGTTTCCGCCAGTGTCTGCGAAATGTTTGAATTTTTGATAGAATCGGAAAGCCTTGTACGTAGTTTGTCCGTATGGGTTGAATAAATAACCTCCTGATCATAATCGCATATAAAGACCTCGACGTCCCTCATCTTTTTTCTTATGTCCGAAAGTTCCCTTCTGATAGCCTCACTGTCACCCAGTTCCATGGGATATTTAATTCCGGCATAAACCGAATCTGCAAGTTCCCTGCTGATAGATGCGGCTATCTCCAGCCTGTCTTTCGTGCCGAAATATATCCTCATATATATTTCGGAAAGGAGGACTATCAGTATAATAACCAGCATGGCTACCATTATCTTGTAGCCGAGTCTTTTTTTGATAATGTCAAACATTTTTGTTTTTATGACAGTCGACGTTTTGATGATCAATAATTTTCAATGCGCTCCTCCATGGATCAGGGGCTTGTATCTGAACGCCCTGACCCTTTCCGAAATGTGGCAGCTCTCGCAATCTTTCATTGTCATTCTTCTATTTATATAACGCGGATCTTTTGTCTTCACATGCAATTCTCCGGGGCCATGGCATACCTCGCAACCGGCGTTTTTCAGTTCCGGTGTTTTTTCAATGCTGACAAACCCGCCGGGTTTTCCATATCCCGTGGTATGACAGACATAGCACCCTTTAATCTCTTCCTCTGTTAAGCCTTTTTTTACCCGTTCAATGCTCTCAAAGGACTTACTCTTCTTCGCATTGTTTATAAAGCTGTTATATTCCTTTTCGTGACAGTTTTTACAGGTAATGGATCCGACATATTTGTTTACCCTGCCCGGTGTTTCGGCAAAACTCGCATGAAAGGATAAGATAAGCATCAGGGGAAAAACGGCCAACGTATATCCAATAAAAGATGAAGCATATTTACACATACAGCTATTTTCTGTTATTGCATGAAAAATTTCAACTAATTTCAGTGTCTGTTTATAAACTCGCCGGTGAGAGCCGGGATCGGGATCCGGTCATTCCGATGGGTTTTGCTGTGTTATACTAAAAAATTAGGCATATGCAGGAATTCATAGTCATTAAAGGAGCAAGGGAGCATAACCTCAAGAACATAGACCTTTCGATCCCAAGAGAAGCGATAACGGTCATAACAGGACCTTCGGGTTCCGGGAAATCCTCTCTCGCCATAGACACCATATATGCGGAGGGACAAAGGCGCTATGTCGAAAGCCTTTCCGCCTATGCAAGACAGTTTATCGACCAGCTTAGTAAACCCGATGTCGATTATATCGAGGGGTTGTCGCCTTCCATTTCCATAGATCAAAAAACCGTCACACGCAGCCCGCGCTCTACGGTAGGAACAATTACCGAGATTTATGATTATATGCGCGTCCTTTACACAAGGATCGGGAAACAGGCCTGTTATAACTGCGGTTCGATGATCAAAAAACAGGATGCATCAGGTATTATCATGTCGGTTATGTCTCTGCCCCGGGGGAGCAGGATTCAGATACTTGCGCCGATTGTGAGGGACAGAAAGGGTGAATACCGGAAAGAGCTTCAGGAAATTAGGCGTGAGGGATTCATCCGGGCAAGGATAGACGGCGCATTAACGGACCTGACACGGGACATTTCTCTGAATAAACATAAACGCCACACCATAGAAGTCATTATCGACAGGCTGATCATAAAACCCGGGGTAGACCGGCAGTTGAAAGACGGTATAGAAACGGCCCTCAAATATTCGGATGTCGTTGTAATAAACCTGCTATCCGGAGACAAAGATATCCTGTTTTCAAAAACCGCAGTATGCCCGAAGTGCGGCATCAGCTATCCCGAAATCAACCCCATGTTTTTCTCTTTTAACAGCAGACAGGGCGCCTGCTCAAGATGCAAAGGGTTAGGCGTGGAAAATATCGATGAAGATATTCACGAATTGGAAGAAGGATATAAAATATGCAGGCTTTGCAATGGCGCGAGATTACGCAAAGAAGCCTTAAGCATTACTATCCGGGACGTCAACATCAGCGAATTCGCCTGCAGGTCCGTCAAAGA
>JBAZWR010000041.1:0-19054 GCA_041660325.1 Thermodesulfovibrionales bacterium
ATCTCCCCTATCTCCCTTATCTCCCATATCTCCCATATCTCCCATATCTCCCATATCTCCCATATCTCCCATATCTCCCATATCTTGTGATAGCATATTTCTAAATTTGCCGTGAATTTTTTTGGCTGACATAGTGGTGAGCACATCATCATATCCCGCAGATGTTCACGTAATGACTGTATCCTTTTCAAATCCTTAGCAAGATTGACAGCTATTGATATGTACTCATTAGGTGTTTTAGCAATAAGCTCTGTAAGCCCAATATTAGACAAAAGACTGACTCCCGCACGAGCTGCATAACCAGTGCTTGCAAGAGTAATGACAGGTACGCCCATCCACAGTATAGGTAATATAGGGTCAAGTCTTTATTTATGCTATTTTTTCGTGCAGTATGTTATCATTCGACATTGTGGCGAGGCCGATACGAATTGAGTACGATGGAGCAATTTATCACGTTACCTCACGTGGAAACGCGCGAAAGCGTATTTACAAAGATGAGATGGACCGTCTGAATTTTCTCGATGTCCTTACGGCAGTAAATCGAAAATACAACTGGCTCTGCCATGCCTATTGCCTGATGGACAACCACTATCATCTCATAATAGAAACACCTGATGGTAATCTCTCAAAAGGAATGCGGCAGTTAAATGGCGTTTATACACAGAGTTTCAATAGAAGGCATAGGCGGGTTGGGCACATATTTCAGGGGAGATACAAAGCAATCCTTGTCGAAAAAGAAAGCCACCTTTTGGAAGTATGTCGGTACGTGGTACTAAATCCGCTAAGAGCGAAGAGTGTACAAGATCCTGGAAATTGGAAATGGAGCAGCTATAACGAAACGGCAGGAAAAATAAGGCCGCACCCCTGTCTTACAGTGGCATGGATATTGGGACAATTTGGCGCTCAAAGGGGGCAGGCGGAAAGGGAATATCGAAATTTTGTCAGGGCGGGTATCGGCAGGGAAAGAATATGGAAGAAGGTAAAGGGACAGAGTATCCTTGGAGAAGAAGACTATGTTGAGCACTTAATGGCATACATAAAAGGACAGAGGGACATTCAGGAAATACCGAGGCAGCAGCGGTATCTGAACCGGCCTGCTCTTGAGACTCTTTTCCCAGATCAGGTGAAAAGGAAGAAAGAGAAGAGAAACAAGCATATGTATAATGCAATAGACGAGCACGGATACAGTCAGAAGGAAATTGCCGATTACCTCGGCTTGCATTATTCAACCGTAAGCAGATTGATTAAAGCACATGCGACAACATCAAAAAGAAAGACTTGACCCTCCTAATCCAAGAATACGCAACTGTGACCCTCCTAATCCAAGAATACGCAACTGTGACCCTCCTAATCCAAGAATACGCAACTGTGACCCTCCTAATCCAAGAATAAAGTACAATTGGAAATGCGCAACTGAGGAGTCAAACAAATGATGCGACTACCTAACAAATCATCAGATATCAGAAATGAATTAATTAACAATTTAGTAGAGAATACACATAAATTTCTTAGAAAGGAAATAGTTCCCGTTACTGTCTGTCCTTATATAAGCAATTTTTCAAAATCCTCTGCAGGCAAAGGTTTGCTAAGATAGAAACCCTGTCCCATATCGCATCTTAAAAGGCGCAAAAAGTTCCATTGTTCCTCCGTCTCTATCCCTTCCGCAATTGTTTTTAAATTCAGGGCATGTGCCATATTGATAATAGCCATGACGATTGAGGCGGAATCGGGATCTCGCACCATTTCACGAATAAAGGATATATCAATCTTCAGATTATCAACCGGAAACCTCTTGAGATACGCCAAAGATGAATACCCTGTCCCAAAATCATCAATAGATACTGAACACCCTATCTCTTTCATTGCCGTAAGCACAGATTTGGTAAATTCTATATCCTGCATAAAGGCGCTTTCCGTTATCTCAAGGGTAAGGAGTGACGGATAATAACCGCTGTCTTTCATTATCTTTTTCACCATCCCGGCCAGATCTTTTTGCCTGAACTGAACTAATGACATATTCACAGAGACGGGTACTACGGGATATCCATTGTTCTGCCATTCCTTAACCTGCCTCATGGCTGTCCTTAAAATCCATTCGCCCACCTCTATAATCATCCCCGTGTCCTCAAGCACAGGAATAAACTTCCCCGGAGGCACTAATCCCTTGTCCTGACTTTGCCACCTGACAAGGGCCTCCATGCCGACCATCTTTTTTGTATTGATGTCCCAGTATGGTTGATAGTGGAGGATAAACTCCTCATCTTTTATGGCCTTCGTAAGCTGTTTTTCCAACAACATCATTTCTGACGCCTCTACATTCATTTCTTTACTGTAAAACTGGCAGGTTTTCCTTCCCTCTTTTTTGGCTATCGAGAGTGCCAGTCCTGCTGATTTTAAAAGTTCAGAGGCATTTTCTCCGTCATGAGGATATAGTGAGATTCCGGTACTAAAGGTCAAGATTATTTCATCTCCATGGATATTTAAAGGGTAAGATATATCCTTTATGATCTTATCCAACATAATGATATCATCAGAACCGGTAAGGCCAAGACATGCTATTCCAAATTCATCGTTTCCAAGATGCGCTGCGATATCTCCTTCTCGGATAGAGGCTGAAAGTCTTTCTGCAACCTCTTTTAAAACTCTGTCCCCGACCGCAGAGCCATATAAATCGCATATTGACTTAAATTTGTTAATATCCGTTCTTACAACTGCAAGAGAACTTGAATTATCCTTTGCTTCTTCTATCACCTGGTCGATCCTTTCAAAAAAGAGGTTTCTGTTTGGAAGGTCTGTCAAAGAATCATAATACGCAAGATACTTGAGTTTTTCCTCCATCTGTTTCCGTTCGGTGATGTCCCAGAGGATGCCATTGATCCTAAGCGGTCGGCCCTTATTATCGCGGACCAACTTGCCGCGGGCAGTCATATAATGGACGCTCCCGTCCGGCCAGACCGCGCGGTACTCCGATTCGTACAGCACATCCTGCTCTATGGTCCGGGCCAGTGCCGATTTGGTCGTCTCCAAGTCGCCAGGATGTAGCGCCCCAAAGAACTCCTCTGCGGATCCGGTGAACATCGCGGGGTTGATGCCCAGGAGATAACAGCTTTGGTCGTCAAAATAGCGTTTGTTCTCGATGATATTCCAGTGCCACACACCCATGCCGGCTGACCGTAGCGCAAGGTCGAGCCGCGCCCGGTTCTCGTGCAACAATTCTTCAGACCGCTTACGCTCGGTGATGTCACGGACGAAGACCAGATGCGCGTCGCGGTCCTGAAAACAAACGGCCACCGCTGTGGTCTCGACCGGAACCCGCGAGCCGTCCAGGCGAAGGTACTCCTGTTCCATGAGTGGCGCCGGTTTTCCCGTCTCTTGTTGCACCCGGATGCGCTCGCGGACGGCCTTGTGATATTCCGGTGCTATCCGCTCCATAAACTCCTTGCCGAGCAGTTCCACGGGCATTGAGGCCCCGAGCAGCCTGAGCATAGCAGGGTTGAGGTAGACGAAACAGCCTTGACTCTGGACGAAAATAGCCTCCGGCGCGGACTCGACCAGCGTACGAAAGCGTTCCTCGCTTTCCCGCAATGCCTCCTGTGCCTTTTTTCGCTCAATATGCTCCTCTGCCTCACGCATTGCCCTCATTATGGATGGAACAAGGCGCGAAAGATTGTGCTTCAGCACATAGTCCGTAGCCCCTCTCTTGAGAGTTTCGACTGCTTTCTCCTCACCCATCGTCCCGGTGACAAAAATGAAAGGAAGGCCGGGAAACTTTTCTCTTACAAGAGAAAGTGCGGCAAGTCCGTCAAATGACGGAAGGGTATAGTCTGCAAGGATCAGGTCATAGTCTCCTTTTTCGAGGGCAGCGACAAAATCAGCGCGTGTTGCTGCATCGATAATTTCAGCATCAATGCCGTGAGCAATAATAGCTTCTCTGATGAGTAAGACATCGTTTGGATCATCTTCGAGATGCAAAATCTGCAAGGGTGTTTTCATTGCATATTCCCTCTTTGTAATAATGTTACTTTCACATAGTCCCTTTTATGTAGTCTTCTTCACACATCCGGGCGGCGGTTCATTGAGGACTGCCCAGAATATGCCCAGTTTTTTTATTGCATCGGTAAATTGATGGAAATCAACCGGTTTTACAATATATGCATTTACCCCGAGTTTATAGCCCTGAATCAGATCGTTATGCTCCCGGGAAGAGGTGAGAATTGCCACAGGGATGAACTTTAATCTTTCATCCGATCTGATCGTTTTCAGCACTTCAAATCCGTCTATTTTTGGCAATTTCAGGTCAAGCAAAATCACTGCCGGATTACCACTCGGATAGTCGGCAAATTGCCCGCGCCGATACAGATAATCCAGGGCCTCGGCGCCGTCACGGGCAACGAATACCTCATTGGCCAGATTGTATTCTTCAAGACTTCCCAGTGTGAGCTCTATGTCTTTGGGGTCATCTTCGACCAACAGGATGCTTTTTAATGTAAGCATAATCCCTCCTTTAGTCTAATAAACCGGACGCAATCATCCGTATATTATTCCAACCGTTTCTTTGCCTTAGGCAGACTGAAATAGAAGGTTGCTCCTTCATTGACCTTTCCTTCGGCCCATGTTCTGCCGCCATGACGCTGAACAATTCTTCTGACATTCGCCAATCCGACACCCGTTCCCTCAAACTCTTCAGCCCGGTGGAGTCGCTGGAATATGTTAAATAATTTGTGTACATACATCATATCAAATCCCGCGCCATTGTCCCTGATGTAGAAGATGTGATCGTCTTTATCGTCGTTGTATCCAATCTCAATCTTCGCGTGCGGCTGTGTACGGCTGTATTTCAATGCATTACTGATGAGGTTGACCCAGACGAGCTTCAGCATCGAGGGATCGCCGTATATCTCAGGCAAGGGACGAATATCCCATGCTACATTCCTTCCGCCCATCTCAGGTTGCAGCTGGTTCATGGCCTCCTTCACCAGCTGATCAGATTTGATCAGTGTCTGCTGCATTTCAGCACGGCCCATCCGTGAAAAGGATAATATGTCATCTATCAGATGCCCCATATGTTTTGTTGAATCTGCAATGATATTCAGATATCTCCCGCTCTTTTCATCAAGAGACCGGGCGGTATTCACCGTAAGTAATTCTACGAAACCTGCGATATGGCGAATAGGAGCTCTCAGATCATGAGAGACCGAGTAGCTGAAGGTTTCAAGCTCTTTGTTGGCGGCTTCAAGCTGAGCGGTGCGTTCAATCACCCGCTGTTCCAACTCGGCATTAAGCTGTTTAATTTTTGTCTCAGCCTGCTGGCGCTGGATAATTCTCCACATGCCTTCCATCAGGAGTGTAAGCTGATTGACATCTGACTCATTATAGTCTGTTGGTTTGTTTCCTACGCCTGCCACCAATACAATTCGTTCTCCGTCAAAGACAGGTATGTTCATATGCCGTGTGATATGCACATGTCCTTCAGGATAACTTTTCTTCCAGGGGTTTGGCGCCCGGTAATCATTGGTAGTAATCGGCCTCCTTTGCCGCACCGCTTCTCCCCAGAGACCGGTTGTTTCAACGGGATAGATTATAGGTTTATCTGAAATCCGGCATTCTTCCATAGCTGTTTTAGACCATGCATACATTGTCATAACCGTTTCATCTTCATTCAGGAATGCAAGGTATCCTATTTTGCTTTCAGTTAAACGAATAGCTTCTTCAAGAGTAAAACTTGTAATATCCTGAATCGTGGAATTTTTCATTCTATTAAGTTCCAGGAGCGCTATCATGCGTGATTCATTATGCTTAAGTTCCTCCTCCATCCGCTTGCGCTCGGTTTCCTTTTCGAAAAATTCCATCGCGAAGGAAATATCCATCGCCAGTTCGTCCAGCATTTTGATCTCTTCCTCGTCGAAGAAATAAGGTTCATCAGTATAGAAATTAACCGTCCCCCGGATACTGCCGGACACCTTCAGAGGGAATGACACAGAGGAATGGAGACCAAGATCGAGCGCAATCTTCTGACAGGGAGCCAGGTCCTCATCCTGCCCGATGACATTGCAGATTACATGCTCTCCTTTACGCAGTGCGCTGTCAACCGGACAGTAGCACTTGGGGTCGTCCATCAGTGAGATATTGATCTTTTCCAAATAAACGCCGGATTTGCCTGCAGATGCAACCACTCGTAATTCTTTAGTCGAATCATCAAGAAGCCCGATCCAGGCCAAAGAGAAATTGCCTTTTTCGACGGCGATACGGCAGGCTTGCTCAAAGAGTTCCTGCGACTCACGGATGCGCACGATGGCCTGATTAATGTCGCTCAGCATAGCGAGGGTACGGTTCAATTTTTGAATACGTTCAGCCGCCTCATACTTCTCCCGGTAGTAACGCGCGCGCTGATGTCTCCATACAAAACCAGTGCCTGCACCCGCACAGACAAGAAGAGCGCCTATGAGAATTACTATCTCCCAGAGTCTCTCTCTCAGCGGCGTGTAAACTTCCGAGATATCCATCCGGGCAACCAGAAACCAGGGTGAATCGGGGACAGCTCGCACACTCGCAATCACCGGCGACCCACGGTAGTCTTTGCCTTCCACAATCCCCTGATGACCCAGCACCGCCTGAACAGCGGGGATTTCTGTTTTCTCCAGTGGAATTCGCAAATTGAGGGCAGCATTCTTCTGAAACTTTTGCTCGTTCAGAAACAAAGCATCATTGCCGTCTCTGCGGACGATCAGGGTCTCGGCAGTCTTGCCGGACATTGGCCAGCGGTTGATAAAAGGATAAAGATATTTCTGAGGATCGATCCTGAAGACGAGAAGTCCTATTACCCGGCCGCCTTCCTGCCCGTCGAGAACGGGAACCAGAATCGCTAAATGTATGGGTTGGTCCGGTCTGTCGCGGTGGAAATCAAGAAAAGTTACCTGCCGCGAACGCATGATTTCCGATAAATGCTCCAACAGATGGGGCGCTATCGGTTCGGGCTTGTCAGGGACAGACATCCGTTCGACACCCCTGGTATCCAGCAGAAAGATCCTGTCATATTCGAAAGCCGACTGGAACTGTTTAATCCACGTCCGAAGCTTGGTTTTCGCTTCCGCGTTCTCCGGTGTTTTGAAATACTGCCGTACCCGGACCGAGAAGTTATCGTTCTTATAAAAGACGGCGGCGTCTCCCAACCGCTCTTTTCTCCAATCCACCAGCTCGTCCACCTTCATTTCCGCAATGGCCGAAAGCTGACGCTCCACTTCGGCGCGGAACTTTTTTTCGTAACTATGGTAATAGAAATACCCGGCTGAAATAATCCCGACTGCCAGTATTAAAAAAACCAGAATCAGTACTTTGATAGCGCGTTTGTCAACCGCTTCTACCGTTACACTCTTTGACCGTATCTGAAGTATGGCAAACGCTAACAGAGCTATACCCAGAGCCACAAAAGCCAGAGAGGTTGACAATGCAGGCGGAATGAAGTGTCCGCCATAGAGGAGAGGTGTTCCGAGAAGATAGGCCAAGAACAGGACAAAGCTTGTTAACATTATGAGGCACGCCAGCCAGAAACCTGCTACTGCGCGTCCCGGTGAATCCGGAGTCGATGAAAGCGCCGCCAAAAATGAGAACCCGGCGAGAATAAAACAGAAGGCCGTCAGCGGAGAGATATGTCCGATCGGCACTCCTCCTGCTGTCCCGCTGATGGGGATTCCGAGATGTTCAATGCTCAAATATATCCCCAGATAAGACAGAAAGAACAACAGAATGGCTATAAATGTGCCTATTGAAACTATGGACATCCAAATCCTGTACATTATGCGGCCCGGCGGTTTACGGACGCGGAGAAATACTGCACTTCCATACAATATGAACAAAAGCGCAGTACTGAGCGCCATAGGGACCGGTGACCCAAAGCTGGCGAGAAGCAGATTTCCTGTAAGCCATCCGAAAATCGCTACAAGCCCGGTAACAGCCGCAAGAGCTCCACTTGCCTGAGCAATTGCATTCAGGAAGTGCCCTTCTTTTCTTTTGTCAGCGCCAGGCATCGTCATTTATCCCTCTTTACCGATTCCCGCTATCAACAGGAAGGATATCAAAAAAAGGTTTTTGAAAAAAACTCTTCACAAGATGCAATAAGTGAGTGACTACAAATTTTGTGCAAAGTCATTTTTGTCTCCATTGACACCAAAAGAATCATAAACTTGATTTCGATTATAGCACCTATAAAAAATATTGCAATGTAATTCTTATTTCCAGGATGGCGGGCGGTACTTAAACAGGTTTTACAATCAGTTATCCCCATTTATAACATATTATCGGGTACCTCCCATAGCCGCTTTCCCAATTCTTTAGGCATTGATTTTTTGGCGGATTGATTGACTGAAGATACGCTCGTTCAGGATAATCTTGTTGTCTACTAATGCTTTGACATCAGGGCTAACAGGCGTATGGAAAATGTCATAAGGAGTTCCTTCCTGTGCGATGTTTCCTTCCGAATAAACGATAATTCTGTCAGCCATGGTATAGGCCTCATATAGATCATGCGTCACAAGGATTACAGGAATAGAAAATTTGGTCCTCAGTTCTATCAGTAACTTTTGCATTTCAAGTCGCAAAGAAATATCCAGGGCTGTAAAAGGTTCATCAAGCAGCAGCATCTCCGGTTTTCTCACGAGGACCCTTGCCAAAGCTACCCTCTGCTTCTGTCCCCCGGATATTTCAGACGGGTATTTTTCTCCGAATCTTTGCAGATGAAGCATATCCATCATCTCATCAACTCTTTCTTTCCTTTCATCCCCATGGAGTCCGAAAGCCCCATAACTTATATTCTGTCTCACTGTCATATGTGGAAACAGGGCAAGATCCTGGAATACATACCCGATTGCCCTTTTCTGCGGAGGGACAAATATATCTCGTGAACTATCAAATAGTATGCTGTTCCCTAATCTGATGAAACCTCTCTCTGCACGCGCAAGACCTGCCAGGAAATTGAGAGTCATGGATTTGCCGGCGCCGGAAAAACCAAAAAGAACAACAAGCTCATTCTCCATCTCCCAGGCAATATCCAGAGTAAAGCCATTCACTCCTTTAAACAGTTTAAGAGATAATTGTGCCATGTTTCCTGCCTCCATACCTGTTCGCAACATATAGGAGAGTTCCGGAAAAGAGTGTCAAAAGGCCTACCATGAGATGTGCCTTTGACCATTCACCGTTGCTTGCAGCCGAGTATATAGCTAAAGGCATGGTATCTGTTTTTCCGGGGATATTACCTGAAAGCATAAGTGTTGCCCCGAATTCCCCGATAGCCCTCGCAAAGGACAGAACTGTTCCTGCAAGAATTCCCTTTTTTGATAACGGCAGAATGATCCTGAACACAGTTTGCAGTTCCGAATAGCCGAGGGTATATGATGCATTGATCAGATTTCTGTCAACGGATTCAAGCGCTGCCCTGGATGTTTTAATCATAAGCGGGAGCGCCACTATAAAGGAAGCAAGCGCCGCAGCATACCAGGTAAACATAATGCTCCAGCCTGTCCATGCATAAATCCGTCCTCCGATTATCCCATTTCTTCCAAAGAGAACGATGAGATAATATCCCGTGACCGTAGGAGGAAGGACAAGCGGCAAAGTAATGAGCACATCCAGTAGTTCCCTTCCTCTAAAGTTCCTTCCGGCAAGCAGATATCCCAGAACGACGCCAATTACAACAATAAAGAGTGTCGCAACAGATGCCACCTGCAGAGAGAGTCGTAGTGAGAATAGCATGGTGCTTTCTTCCATTGTTTGTCGTTCCTTTTATTTGTCGCTCATTGGTCTGAATCCGTATTTGCCAAGTATCTTCCGTCCTTCTTTTGACAGCGTAAAATCCATGAATTCCCCTGCGAGTTTTTCATCGGACGAATTTTTAATCTTCGCAAGCGAGTATGTTATCCTGCCGTGGCTGCGTTTGTCTGCAACCGCGGCTATTTTAGCCTCATTTATCCTGAGTTTTGCATCGGTTGCATAAACGATCCCTGCATCCACCTCTTTGCGTGCCACATAATCGAGCACCTGTCTGACATTTTCGGCAAAGATGAGTTTGTCCTTTATCGACGGCAGAATTCTATAGTACTGAAAAGCCTCTTCAGCATACCTGCCCGCAGGCGAGGTTTTAAAACTTCCGACAGCTATCCTCTGCACTCTGTCAGATGCAAGATCGGCAAACGAACTGATCCTCTGAGACGAATCCGAAGAAACAACAATAACCAGCGAATTGGATGCGAAATCAAAGCGCGAGCCTGAAATAATCAGCCCTCTGCTTTCAAGTTCATCCATTTCCCTTGGTGACGCCGAAGCAAATACGGAGACCGGAGCTCCACCCTCTATCTGCCTTATAAGGTCGCCTGAAGCGCCAAAATTGAATTGGATCTTTACCCCTCCGTGTTTTGCCTCAAACACTTTCCCGATTTCCTGAAATCCGTTCTTCAGGCTCATAGCCGCCGAGACGGTAATCTCCTTCCGTGATTCGGCGAATGCGACAGAGGAAGCCGCCGCAAAAATTGCAGCCACCAATAAAATCATAAATATCTTCAGGCCCGTATTCATAATATCGGCCTTTTTGTCCTTACAGAACCATTTCACAATAATCATCTCCGATCTTTGCATTAAGCATCTCAAGCTCCATGTCCCTGTCCTCTCCAAGGACCCCGAAGGCGTCCGCCCTGCATTGCCGGCAGTGGGTCATCTGCAGAATGTATTTGCCGCATTCCAGACGCATCCTGCCGATCATTTCATGAGACGGTCTCTGCAAATGAGAGAAGTCAGCCTGAGGGATGAGCGGGATGATGTTCATGATATTCGCGCCCTTTTCTCCGGCCAAAGATGCAATGGACGGAATGTCCTTATCGTTAATGCCGGGAATAAATACCGTGTTGACCTTAACGGCAAGCCCTGCTTCCACGGCATTCTTTAAACCGATCTGCTGATTGAACAAAAGATGTTCTGCCACTTCCCGTCCCTTATAATTAATCCCGTTGTATTTTACCCATGCATATATCTTTTCTGCGGTCTCAAGCGATACGGCATTTATTGTTATCGTGAGGCTTCTTACTCCTGCTCTGAGAAGATCGTGCAGCCTGTCAGGAAGGAGAAGCCCGTTTGTTGATACACACAGGATAATTTCTGGGAACTCCCTGTTTATCGCACCGAGCGTTTCAAATGTTGCTTCGTTCGCCAAAGGGTCACCGGGCCCTGCTATACCGATAACCGTAATATTTTCGTTTCTGTCAAGCAGTATCCTGATCCTTTCAAGGGCATTTTCGGGACTGAGAACCATGCTGGTAATACCCGGCCTTGATTCATTGGCACAGTCGTATTTCCTGATGCAGTACCTGCACTGTATATTGCACGAAGGGGCAACCGGAAGATGGATTCTTCCGAACTTATGGTGCGCCTCCTTTGAAAAACACGGATGCTTTTTCAAAATATCCGGGCTTTCATCTCTTTTCATTACAAGTATCTTTGATCCTATCATGGGTCACCTCTCTCTATAGATATATCTATGCACATAACTATAGAGAGCAATATTAATGCCATTTGCAACACATTGAATATTAAGGAAAGTAGAGGTATCGATACATAAACAAGAAGACATTTATGTGCTTGGCGGGACAATATTGTTCGTTTATCGGTGATTGTATCTGGACCTTTGCAACTCCCGAATGCCGCCGGTTGATCGACAATTCTTTCTCACAGTAACCCTTACCGGTGAGGCGACAGTCTGCTGTGCATATTTCGAGCGGAAATTATTTAACTATTGCTCCATATCATTTTGAATCGTAGTATTCATGGACACGATTCTCCGAATAAGCCTTAGCTTCATCAGATAAGGCGATGATTTCCTCACTGAGCTTAACGGTCATCAGACAAATCGCAACTGCTTCCTTTGCGCTAAACAAGTGTGGCCGATTGCCAACATCCCAATGATGCTTTGCTGGTGTATAGACGTGCTTGTTATAACGAGTAAGGATATCATGAAGTCTACTGTCTAAAATCTTATTTGTACTGCTAAGATTTATCCCCAGAGAGCGCCCATATGCCCTAAGTCCTGTGAATACTCCCCGTCCTTTTTCATGAGTGAAATGCTTATACAATTGATCGATATAGTCTCCAGCGTAGCGGATTACATCCCTTGTTTCCTCTGGAAGATAACAAATTTCGTGATTTAGATAATAAAGTGGCCTTTTAGGACACATTCCGATCTTTTGCTGCAAAATCTGAACCGCGTGATCATGCGTATCATGTGATAATAAATCACTGACAAGAGCATCCACTTCTGCCATGCCATCATTCCCCAAAACATCTTTAGAGAGATCAGAGATCTCAAGCCTCATTGTAAGATTAAAGATGGTATCCATAAATTAGCGCTTATATGATAACCTTTACTATTCTTCAATTTGGCTTACGTTCTCGGCTGATAGTGCCGACGCAGCCATAAAGCTAAACCATCAAGACCTTCTACTCGATATATCTTTCAAATAATTCTGACGCTTCGCTACTCTTATCAGCAGGTACAAAGACCGAAATCTCAATATAAGGGCCGAAAAAATATAGCAAAGATCTATGATAATATCCCTGCAAGAAACAAGGGATTCCCTTCTGTTCAAGAATACCTTTAAAGAGTCCTGCCTTTTGTACTTCATGAAACTCCATAATTTTTGTTAGGCTCTTCGATTTCCTTCTGACGCGAGACTCCTCGGAAAGGTCAAGAACGATCGCGACGGTTGTTATTAGACCAACTCCGCCAACAAAGATAGGGAATCCCAGCCTTATCAATATCTCAGGTAGAAAGAAGAGCAAGCATAGATAAACGGCCCCTGCAAAGGCAATGATTTCCAATACACGGTCAATATGATCTTCTGTATTCTTTCCGATTGGAACTGCCAAGAAGGCGCCTTTATGCTGCAACGAACTGATCATATCTTTCGGCCGATAAAAAAATGAAGTAAAAAGAAAATATAGAAAGATAATGGCGATTGCGTAAATAATGGAATAGCTGACTTTGCCTGGGGAGAGAAAGACGACTATTTTTTGAAAAGGTTCAATGTTTAAGAAACTAAGCATTGTTACAGTCACCATAACTATATATCCGGCCCAATCGACTGGGACTATGCCGGCGGTGGTCAGTTTCAGTGGTAGATACGACTCCATTCCATCGTCGTACTTAACGCTTATCCTTTTATTACCTTTTTCCATGATTACTATTATTACTATTAGTAGGGCTAATATTCCGGTTGACAGAAGCAGGTATTCAAAAGGACTCTTGGAGAGAACATGTTCGTCATTCATGCTGATTAACTTAAATAGGTGAGAAAGAAGCCTGCCAGCGGACGCAGTAAATATTATGACACTTATGCCATGCCCTATTCCCTTTCGCGTTATCTGGTTCGCTATCCCGATAGTAATAAATGTTCCTGTCGTCAAAGTAAGGGTCAAGAAAAGGCGATAACCTATTCCATGATCGTAGACAAGACCCTCTGCACCCATGCCTGTAAGTCCCTGAGCGATCCAGTAGCCTTGGACAAAAGCGAGAATGAACGTTGCAATAAGTGAGGTTTGCCGGAGCTTAAGCCTTCCTTGGTATCCTACTTCTCGCCACGACTTAAAAGGTTTCAAGAAAAGCGCGAGTATTTCAATCGCCACAGAGGCTGAGATATAAGGCATCAAGCCAAGGGCAAGAACCGTTAGGTGTGGCAATCCAAAGAGGTCTTTCAGCAGAGATTCACCTCCTCTGTCTATAAAAAACCGATTGACAGCTTCGAAGTCGATGCCTGGCGGAGCAATATGAGTAAGCATTCTCCAGACAGCAAGCATGCCCAACGTATAGAGCACCCGCTTCTCAAAATCGCCTATCAGCGGTGTTCTGTTACTCTCAACGATAGTTTCATTTTCAACGAGTTCGCTGCCACAATCTGAACAAGTGCCGACCCCCGAGACATATTCTGCCGATTTAAGGAGTCTTTTGATATGAGGACATTCAGGATTTGGACAAAATGGCATCGAATTTCCCTCCACAAACAAGATCCAATTCATTTTACGACGACCGAAGGAATATTTCTATTGGAAAACAACATAGCGGGCGAGACGTTCGCAGCGTGGGTTAGCCGGTGTACTGCGTCGAATCAGGTGCTCACAGAACTCGAAACAGTATAGCATCCTGACGAACCCGCAGGTTATGTTCAAAAATTGTCACAAAGGCAGGGCAATGACTCATATCAATCCAGAATTGCTCTTGCGATCTCAGAACAAGTATTTTCTTGCCATCTTCAAAAGAATAGAAAGAATAGAATTTATCAAAATTCAGACTTATAACTGTCTTTCCAGTCATTTCGTAAGCTCTGTTACCGATTTTTGTCAACGAACTTACCATTACTGGAGCTGTCTCGGGAAGATTTCATTCAGCTCATGAAATTCGTGCAGATTGCCGGAATCAAACCAGAGATCGGCAAACTTTTGCCGATGCAAAAAGCCGAAGAAGGATTTCGAGAAATGTGGGAAGGCACAATTCGAGGGAAAACGGTTTTTATTCTATAGTAGAGGGAGCCGCACGAGGGTGAAGCTCAGGCGATAGTGAAACTCCGAATGAAATCTATGGTCTCGACTCGCGTGTTGGAAAGTACATCGGTGCCTTGCTTGATTTGGAAGAGCACATTGGCGAGGTCGCGCTCAACCACTACAATTTCACAATATGGGAGAAAGTATGAATGGCCCAAATCACCAAAGTCTGAAGGCTTTAAGGGCTCACGACGGCCGATGTAGTATTTGTAGTAGATTACAAGCCCGTAAGCCCGTAATGATAAGAAGGTGTCCGTGTGAAGCTCTGAGGCATCATCCTTGAACCTCTCTATGAAGTCCCTGTACTCATCAGCTAGCCATTGTATGACCATAGCACTTGCAAAGCTGGCGGATTGGCTCACGGTGTATTTTCCTGATCGATGTAGTGGAAAGTTATTCTTGAGTTCGCGGTATCGCTGTAATGCGGCCGCTGCCAGCCGTTTTTGGCGGGCGCGCCCAGCGGCGAGTGAGCCGGAAGATAGGAATGCCTCTATCTTGGCCGGACCACCTTTCTCCAGAAAAAGAGCGTTCAGCGGATAGCTGAGTAGGGAATCGACGCGCCGGTTCGGATGCGCAGATACTTCCTCGCTTAGTATCTGATCTGGCGTCTTGAGGAGTGCAGACGGAACCATGGTGAAAAGATCGGCCAGCGAGGCATGCAATCTTGTGGCGTCTGCTAATTCAACAATCTGAGATGTTCCAACACCCAGAGTAAAATCGTTGCCGATGAGATAATCCAAAAGAGGCGACCACAGGGTACTATCCTTCGCAATATAGCTCAAGATGTTTGTATCTAGATATACAAATCTGGAGAAAGTGTGCATTCGACCTCCGATTTCACTCTTTTCGTTAGCTTACTAATACTATTAAATATAACTAACTTTTCCATTTCCCCTACTCCATCTCCTTTCATTGAACAAGCTCACGGGCCGGTCTTCTCTTTACCGGGAGACAAGAAAAGGGGACACCTGTCCACTTTTTTCAATGTAACGCTATCTATACAAGATGTTGACGAAGATTATCACTCATAAATAAAACGGATTCCCCCATTTAGACGTTTCTTTATCCCACTTGTACCACTTTATTCCATGTTCTTTCAGAATAAATTTTTCGTTATCCATTGACATCATAACGACTTCCGCTCCTAACTCTTCAGCAATTTCTATCATCGTATCGATGTTTTCTGTATTCATCTTGCAGCCCAAAAATATTGTCCTAATATAAGGGAATGGAATCCTATTATCATAATAGTTGCACACGTCTCCGTCTAATATTATCCGCCATTCCTTCTCGTAGTTCCATTTCGCAGACTTGACGATAAATGTTTTGTATAAGATTGAGTCAATATCGCTGTTATGTTGTAGCCCATTTATTTCATCGAAGGTGATTTTATTAAGCTTCGTCTTGGGAATGTTTACCCTGCTTGCCGTATAAATAACCGGAAACATCCCCGCCAGAATCACGGCTCTCATTCTTTCGGCCATATATTCAGTTTTTCTTTCGCGAAAGTCATAATCTCTTAATGACAATTGGATCGGTTCTTTTAAAGGAGAGATGTCATACTCTACGCAAAACCCCTTATGGTTATCCGCATAGTGCGACCACATCTGAATAATGTCATCAAATCCTTTGCGTCTATCAAGGGCGGAGAAAGAGGCTACGCGAATATTTATGCTCCTGAGTTTTTCTATTCTTGTTCCCACTTCGCGTCGATACTTGGCTATTACACTGTATATTTTACGGTTAAATTCTTCGCTCTTCTTCTCCAGTAATTTCCTAAATACCGTATCATATTCTTCTACGTTGCCGTACCAATTATAATTATAGAACGTTGTTGATCTTAACAATCTATTGAATTCATCAATAGTAAATCCGTCTTGGGCATTTTCAATTTCGGCATATCCCGATTCTTTGATGTATTTCAAGAGTGTATGCTTTTCAAAACTCTTAACGTCATAGCCGGTACGGCAATCAAATGGATCATTAAAGGTCCCTGGGTGAGGCATCCAAAGTCTCTGTTTCTTGATGTCTATAATATTGTCTGAAGTAGGAGTATAAAATCTAAAGAGGGATTTTGGCAGATGTTTCGTTTTCCCTTCAATCAATCCAATATTATTCAATGCAATTTTTGAAAAGGTGTCGTGAATATTGGTTTTATGCTTGAAAAGATCATTAATGAATGCCTTTTGCCATCGCTTTTTCGACTCTCCGAAATACAGATCCATCACGCGGAATTATAACATTACGACCAGAAGGAAAAAGAAGTAAAAAAACAGGGCGGCAAGTTTCAACCGGAAATCTACGTTTCCGAGACGATCGTTGCAGTGCGCACTTGCAGGTGTTGTGAACAATCTCAGATAGATGCTGTGTGCCTTTGGAGTTCTGCTGAGTCGATAAGTGATACCGCATCTCTGTTGACCCTAAGGGATGCCAGGATTCAGATCCCAAAATTGGAACGAAGGAGTTATCCTCCTTCTGATACATCATCACGACGGGTTGTACGAAAAGCCCGGATAAAAAAAGGCTGCCCGTGAAATTAGAGAAAGGACAACCTCTATGGAAGGCAATTATGTCTATTTCTGGGTAATTACAACTCTATATGTATATGGGATTTCTTCGTGCAGACTCGCAAGCAAGCCTCACACCCTATACAATTCTCGGGGTTTGCCACGGACATTACCTTATTGCCCAGATCATCTCCGTACTCGTCCTCACCTTCAAAAGGTTTCTCTATAAGCACAAGCACCTCTCTGCCGCAAACTTTATAACATCTCCCGCACCCGATGCATTTATCAACGTCGATTGATTCGATAAATTTGGGTATCCACGTTTTTCCGCCTCTTGTATATCCAACCATGTTCATATTGTCTCCTTTCTTCGATTACTTCCCATATCCCAAAAGATATAGGTTAGGTGCGGGACGATGATTTTTAAGAAACCGCCTTCTCATCCTCCTCGCCTGTCCTTATCCTGATGGCGCTTTCTATCGGTGAAACGAAGATCTTTCCATCTCCACGCTTGCCGGTTTTATTGACCCTAATAATGCCGTGTACGATCTTGTCGACTGCTTCATCGGGAACTACGATAGAAAGAAGCCTTTTGGGCACATAGAGAGCAACCTTGGGCAGGGTATGCTCAAGGGCATAAGAGGACGGCGTCGGTTTAAGCTTGACCGCCGTACAAAAGGTCTCCGGCATTTCTTCATCCATTTCGGCGCACATAGCACCGCGCTGCTTCCCTCTTCCTTCTACGCTCTGAATGGTGAGCGAGGGATACCCAAGTTCTTCGAGCGCCTTCTTTGTCTCGGGCAGTTTGTCTCTTCTTATTATTGCGGTTATCTCTTTCACAATACTGCCTCCCCGGTCCTTATGGTATATGAGGCCTCAACAGGGCTTATAAATATCTTTCCGTCACCGATAAATCCCGTCTTGGACTTCTCGCTGATTATTCCGATGACCAATTGAACATCTTTATCATCCACAACCATCATGATGAGGGTTTTTGGCAGTTCATCATAATGCAAAGGCCCGACCTGCAGACCCTTCTGTTTGCCCCTGCCGAATACCGGCATCTTGGTCAAAGAGGGAAATCCTGCACCCTCCAGCGCCAGTACCACTTCCTGTTCTTTTTCAGGCCTTATAAACGCCCTGATCATTTTCATATTTTCAATCCTCCTTTTTATAATTGTGTACCACCCTCACCCTTGCCCTCTCCCCTCAAGGGAGAGGGTAGTAGAATCGCCCCTCCCTTGAGGGGAGGGGTTGGGGAGGGTGGTAGAATATTTTTTCTAACATACAAACACCATTGATTCATCCTCTTTGCCGCTGTCTCAATCTTTCTCCAGTGCTTTTCTCAACCATGGCGGCGGAGTAGTCTTTATTGTCTGTGCAAGTTTTATTAGAGATTCTTCTATTGAAACGTTCCGTTTCACCTTTACCGGCATTATCCCTTTCTTAACAAGTCTTGCCGCAGACGGACCTCCTATTTCAACGAGGTAAATTATCTTACAATCACTGAGTTTATCGACCTTCTGCTGCAACCTGTCTTCATGGACCGCTCCCATTCCTTTGGTCTCTTCAATCGCTGAATCTCTCCCCTCGGAGAATTTTCTTATCTCACGAAATGAATAACCGTCCTTTGTCAGGTCATACACCGCGAACATTCCTGCCCTGCCGAAATGCTCATCTATAGCGATCCCGTCAGTTGTTGCAAAAGCGATCTTCATGTATGCGCCTCCTTTATCAATATATTTGCAATATCATTAATTAGCGTTAAAGTTCCTCTATAGCCTATGGTAACTTTTGCAGTATTGCCCAGCACCTTGTAGACCGGGAACCCCATTTGATAAAGAGGGACTCCCAGACTTTTTGCCGTGTCTTCGGCATGGGAACCCGAAATCATGAGATCATGCTTGCCCCCGATGGAAAAGAGGTCCCCTATCAGTACCTGCTCTGCCCTGATCCTTTCCGCAGACGGTGCAGAG
>JBAZWR010000042.1:0-11938 GCA_041660325.1 Thermodesulfovibrionales bacterium
AAGAAGGCTGCGAAGGCAGACTTGATGATCGACATTTATCATGACTACAGTTTTATTCCCTAACTTTTGCACGGTGTGCTATTTGTGTTACACTATATAAAAGAAAAGGGAGGTGTTTATGCCGACTAAGAACCCACGCATAAATGTCGTTTTGACTCCGCGTGTTTATGCCGATGTGCAGACCCTTTCAGAAGCAAGAGGTCTTTCAATGTCTTCCGTTGTCGGGGATCTCATCGAGGATGCACTGGAGATTCAGGAGGACATGGCCTTGGCTGCTCTTGCGGACGAGAGGAAGAAATCTCTCAAGAAGTCGGAGCTTGTTTCTCATAAAAAGGCCTGGAGTTGAAGTGCCATTTACTATCAGCTATCACAAAGAAGCGGTGAAAAATGATATACCGGCGTTGTCGGCTGCTATGAAAGTGCGGATAAAGAGTGCGATCGAAACAAAGCTCACTATGTATCCTGAACAGTATGCCTTGCCTTTGAGAAGGACGCTGAAGGGATACTGGAAGCTCCGGGTCGGCGACTACCGTATTATTTTTGAATTCGATCGCTCGACGATCATAGTCCTTGGTATCGGCCACCGAAAGGACATCTACGATCGGATGAAGGACCGCATCGGCCCCTAATACTAAGGAGCTCATTAGAAAAGCCAAACACCCTCACCTTATTACAGGCTCAGAGTGGACAAGTACCGGGTGTTCTATATGATTGAAGGCAATCGCGCTATTGTTTTGCGAATTCTCAGCAAAAAAGATGTTGAACGGTTTATCAGGAATCTGAACTGGTTCCGCTGAACTCACCGTATCCGGGTCCCGCCGCAAATAATGTTTCATAGAATACGGAGTTCACCTGCTTACAAACGTTTTCAGGGGTTCCAAAGTTTAATCGATTCCTTTATCTAATGTGCACCTTTGATGCCGGTTCTTAACTGTTGAGTACTCTTTGATTAAAGCATTTTCAAATAAATATTGCATTTCGTTGAAGAAATAACTGAAAATATGTTATGGGATTAAAAAATAGCTCGAAAGAGGGAGGAATATGAAGAAAGGTATAGGGTTTGTGATTTGGGCATTCATTGCGTTGGTAGTAGCAACGAACAGCTATGCCGCCGGCAGTAATTCTCTAACTTTCAGTGAGACATACTCAGAGAAGTTGGTGTGCTATAAGTCGTATGGATACTGTGATGTAGTCGGTTCCGGCAAGTTTACGGTGAGTTCCAAGATATTACTGAACGGAATCGACATTAATCAATTTAACAGTGACACGCCAATCGGCATATTAATAGAAGGCTTCTCATTTGATGCGATACTTGGGGATGCGGTAGGGGGATTTAATCCCAAGAAGAAAAGCGCTAAATTTGTAGTATCAGGCGTAGGTATGGATGAAATAACCCGTCAATATCTCACTGTAACCCTTAGTTGGAGCAAGACATCGATGACGGTCAAGGTGACCTGTACTACAGCTCCGTGGGATCTTGAGTATCCAATCATTGCAGGATTTTATATAGGGGAACCGAGTGGTGGAATATCAGAACCGTTAGCAGCCCAGATAGATATCGATGATCTTTATGTTGGATTTGATTTAACTGCTAATGGTAGTGTCAAGACAAAGACTACTGATAAAAAAGACCTTGGTGAGTATGACACATCGAGTATCAGTGTTAAAGCGTCAGGAATTGGAACCGTTTTAGAATAATTTGCAAATTATAGTTACGGCATAGACTTATTAAGGCGAGATTTATATTTCGCCTTTTTTATTTCAATTACCCCCGAAAAGCAGCGTTAATTTCCGATTGTAGTATGCACAATTATATTACGAAGGAAAAGTGCGCAGTCCGGGAAGTACATAACAAAGTATGTTTCGGTTTGATATTTCAATCCCCGACAGCTTCCCGGGTAGAAGGATTAATTTTGGATACTCCCTCCCCAAATAGAGAGGGAGTTTTTTAATAAATAGTTCCTACTTCACTACGCCGCAGGCTACTCTGGCGCCACCACCGCCAAGCGAGACGGGTATATCGGAATAATTATCCCCTCCGGCATGTATCATCAGGGACCGCCCTTTGATGTCTATTACCTTCAACCTTGGGGCAAGAATAGTAAGGGTTGCTTTACCATCAGCGGCTATATACAAAGCCGGTAAATCACCGAGATGACCATTGCCATAGGGGCCTTCGTGTTTGCCCGTTGCAGCAGGATCGTAATGACCGCCTGCGGCAAGGCCCGGTAACGCTTTCCCTTCCTTCATGGCATGGGAGCAGTCCGGCTTCTCGTGTACATGGAATCCGTGCAGCCCGGGTGACAGGTCGCCGAGCTGGGGTGTCAACAGAAGCCCATATTTGCTATCGGATGCCGTGATTGTTCCAATTTCTTTCCCGACCCCTTGCTCGTTTACCAACTGCATCTTGATTACCATATCTTCCGCAAATACAAAGCCCGAAAGAGACAGAATACATAATGTGACAAGTATTGTTTTCAACATAGCCTTCTCCTCCATTTCAAGAATTATTGTTTATTTGATTAAAGTATAGCTGATAAACCGATGTCTATCAACCGAAAGCCAAACAAATTATTGGGGATGGGGTCAAACTTGCTTATTGACATTTGAAACGCCTTCTTGATTTTCGCTTGTACTCCACAGAATAAACAGGATGCTAAGTAGTGTGGACTTCCGTGAGAACATGACGCCGATAGTGTAGAGGGCGCTATTTGTCAATAAACGGAAGGGATAAATTTGCTATGAGGGGATGATAGAAAAATTATGGACCCGCGATTTATTTCCTGCTTTTCAGAATTTTCTCCACTGTCGGGAACAGCGTAATGTCGGTGTGGGGCAGGAAAAGGGCGGAGAGATATTCGTCCATAAAATTCCTTGATACCGAGAGTTCAATATTGGTCATCTTTTTTGCGACTTCTTCCGCTTCCTTTCTCATCCTGTCGGAGAGAAGGCAGAGGTATGCCCCTGCAATGGACGTGTTACCCAGGAACCTGTATTTTTCTCTCGGAATGTCGGGCAGCATACCGATAAGTATCGCTTTCCCCACATTCAGATAATTGCCGAAACCCCCGGCAATATACACGTTTTCAATGTCGTCAAGCGTGAACCCCGTCTCCTTTAGCAGCAGAGAAATGCCTGCATATATTGCCGCTTTTGCGCGTATTATATTTTCAATGTCTACTTCCGTAAGGACGATCTCGATCCGGTCATCGCCGTAAAATAAAAACTCGGGTCCTTCAACCCCGTCCCTGATCCTTGCCGTCGGGGAACTCTTAACTATCCTGCCTTTCCGGTCTATAAGCCCTGACAGGAACATCTCCGTGATAGCGTCAATCATCCCTGAACCGCAGATGCCCACGGGTTTGCCGTTGCCGACAACGCCGAGTTCGGGCTCAAGGGTATGCGGGTCGATTTTTACCGATTCCACCGCGCCTTCAGTGGCCCTCATTCCATGCCGTATGCCGCTGCCCTCAAAACAGGGCCCGGCAGAACAGGCGGCTGTGACAAGCCATTCCCTGTTGCCGAGGACAATCTCTCCGTTCGTTCCGATATCCAGAAATAGAGAGAGTTCGCTTTTTCTGTATATTTTTGAGGCAAGAACGCCTGCAACAATATCGCCTCCAATATAGCTTGCAATACAAGGCAATGTATAGACAGGCGCATTTCTGTTGATAGGTAAATGAACGGTATCCGCAGTCCATAAAGGAAAGGAATTTATTGCAGGGGTATAGGGTTCCTCCCTGATATATTGCGGATTGAGACCCCAGAACAGATGGGACATTGTGGTGTTGCCGGCTATAACGGCGGATTCGATGTCCTGAATCTCCAGGTCATGCCGTTCAACAAGGGGAGCCAGCAAAGTCCGGATATCATCCACAACAGTGTCACTCAGTTCCTCGAGCCCGCCGCCTTCGGTTGCGTATATTATTCTTGTGATGACGTCGTCTCCATAGCGGATCTGAGAATTATATGTCGAACCGATGTCTATAATGCTGCCGTCTTTAAGATCAACCAGATATACGACTAAGGTTGTCGTTCCGATATCCACCGCGATGCCGTATCGTCCGGTCCTCTTTGCAGGTTTTAGAAAACAAGCCTCCAATTTATCCGTATATGCAAGACCGACCTTCCATTCCGCATCTCTGAGAGAGACCGGCAATAATGAAACAAACGTATGCGGAAATACCATCCCTTTCGTGCCGGTCTCTTCGATAGCTTTTTTGAGACGTTCGAGGTCGCCGATATTATTGTCCAGCGTCGGCGGCGGTATATCGAGGCCGAGCCATTTAACGATAGGAGAGATTTTTCCGTCCGCGGTTTTGAAAAGCTGAAAGAGGTCCTGTGACCTTGAAATTTCTATTGCATCACCGATAACCATTTTTGATTCTTTTGGAATATCAATAGTAATATCTTCGTCTGCATAAGTCCGGCAGGCAAGAACGATCCCTTTTTCTATTTCATCAGGTTTTAGTTTAGCGGTTGATACGGTCCTGTATCCGCCTTCAAGTATTCTGACTCTGCATTTACCGCATATGCCTTTGCCGCCGCACGAGGCGACAAGATATATGCCCTGCCGCTTGAGGGCATTCATCAGGGTTTCTTCCTGCCGAATATCGAGTATTTTACCTGTCGTCAGTTTGATAAGCATTTTTCAGTATCTATTCTATCACAACAGGTTTATGTGTGAAACATCGCGATGTCATCATACATTTAAAAATAATTTTGCTATAATTGATGTAACGCATTAAATTGAGAAAGTCTTTTACACAGGTTAGGTGAATTGAGGATCTGCTTTTTAACTTTTGGATTAAAGAAAGGAGAACGGAATGGCAACAAAAAAGGTAGCAGCTAAACCCAGGAAGGTGGCGGCGAAAAAGACAACCGTAAAAAAGGCAACAGCGAAAAAGACGACACTAAAGAAGACGACCGCAAAGAAGACGGTCAAACCGGCCGGCAGAAAAAAGAAAGAGGTAACTCCGGGAGATAAATATTCGTGCAGCGTATGCGGTCTGATTGTCTCCGTAGACGAAGAGAGCGGCTTTATTGAGACATGCGACATCATCTGCTGCGGAGAACAGATGAAGACAAAGAAGTAATTTCGATATCCATAATGAAAAAGGGGCGAGGCATTAATGCTTCACCCCTTTTTCATCTTAGCTTGGATTATTCATAAATTTTTCTGATTGAACCGAGGATAGAGTATTTTCGCTTTCTCCTCGGCGAATCCGCCTGAGGCGGACATTCTCGGTCGTTCCTCCCTCCGAGGCTTTTGCCTCTTTATTTTCAAATACTGTATTTGACTATCGGCAAAAAAAACCGCTCAAATACTCTATCCTCAGTTCCTGTTGCCGGATTCGGTTATTAATCGGGTTTGTGTTTGTTAAACGTACATGTTATATTTATTACAAAAAAAGAAGAGGTTCGGAGACATGTTGATAGTGCAGAAATACGGCGGGACCTCCGTCGGCAGCATTGAGCGGATAAAGGCGGTTGCTGAAAGGGTTGTTGAAACAAAAAAACAGGGTAATGACGTTGTTGTCATCGTATCTGCAATGTCCGGCGAGACGGACAAGCTTTTAGGGCTTGCGGGACAGGTGTCTCAGAATCCCGACGGACGCGAAATGGACCTGCTGCTTTCTTCCGGAGAACGGGTAAGCGCGGCCCTTACGGCGATTGCAATAAGCGAGAAGGGTTGCAAAGCCATGTCTTTTACCGGAAGGCAGTCGGGGATAATTACGAATGAAACACATACCAGCGCAAAAATAGAAAAGATAACCGCAGACCGCATTAAAAGGGCGATCAGAAAAGGGTCCGTACCGGTCATCGCAGGTTTTCAGGGAGTAACAGAGACCTCCGACGTTACAACACTGGGAAGAGGAGGTTCCGACCTGACGGCCGTGGCCCTGGCAGCCGCATTAAAAGCGGACCTTTGCGAGATATATACGGATGTTGACGGCGTATATACGACCGATCCCAACATCGTCCGCGAAGCAAAGAAACTCCGGAAAATCTCCTATGATGAGATGCTGGAGCTTGCAAGCCTCGGGGCAAAGGTGCTTCAGGCGCGGTCGGTTGAATTTGCAAAGAAATATAAGGTCCCTATAGTAGTCAGATCAAGTTTCAACAACAATCCGGGCACACTCGTGGTTAAGGAGGATAAGGATATGGAAAAGGTCGCTGTTTCAGGCATAGCTCATGATAAAAATCAGGCGAAGATAACCGCAATAGGAGTGCATGATAAACCGGGTGTTGCGGCAAAGCTTTTCAAGACCATTGCAGATGCGGATATCATTGTTGATATGATCGTCCAGAATGTCAGCAGCGACGGCAAGTCGACGGATATATCCTTCACCGTCCCCAGGTCGGACAGTAAGAAGGCTATGAAAATCACGGAAGAGATCGTCTCTGAAATCGGATCAAAAGAAGTGAAGATGCGTGAAGGTATCGCAAAGATATCCATTATCGGCGTCGGGATGCGGACCCATTCCGGCGTTGCCGCAAAGATGTTCGAGACGCTGGCAAAACATAACGTCAACATTATGATGATAAGCACTTCCGAGATAAAGATATCCTGCATTATCGACGCGAAATATTCCGAGCTTGCCGTAAGAATACTGCACGACGCTTTTGATTTGGGAGAGGACAGGAAGGGGAAACCGCTGAAACGAGGATATATTAACCATGCGAAAGATTGAGATATATGATACGACTCTGAGGGACGGGGCGCAGACGGAAGGGATTTCTTTTTCCGTCGAGGACAAGCTCCGCATTACCGAAAAGCTCGACGAACTCGGCGTGCATTATGTCGAAGGCGGTTGGCCCGGCGCTAACCCGAGAGATCTGGAATATTTTAAAAGAGCGGGAAAACTCAAGCTCAAAAATGTACGGATTGTTGCCTTCGGCAGTACCCACAGACCGAAATATAAGGCAAGCGAAGATGTTGTTTTTAAGTCGCTCCTCGATTCCAGGGTAAAAATCATTACAATTTTCGGAAAGACCTGGGACTTCCATGTAAAAGAGGCTTTGAAGATACCGTTAAGTGAAAACCTTGGCATTATTCATGATTCCGTCGCCTTTCTGAAAAAGCATGTGGAAACGGTATTCTTTGACGCCGAACATTTCTTTGACGGATACAAAGATAACCCGCAATATGCGCTGAAATGCCTTCTTGCGGCACAGGACGCCGGCGCCGACTGCATTATCCCCTGTGATACGAACGGCGGGACCCTGCCCGGAGACGTCCGCAGGATTTTTAACGAGATCATGAAGGACATACGTACGCGCCTCGGCATACATGCGCACAATGACTCCGAGTGTGCCGTGGCAAATTCAATTATTGCCATCGAAAGCGGAGCATTGCAGGTCCAGGGAACTATCAACGGACTCGGAGAACGGTGCGGCAACGCAAACCTGTGTTCGGTGATCCCCGATCTTCAGGTGAAGCTCGGGATGAAATGCATAGATGCAGAGCAGTTGAGGAGACTGAGGGATGTTTCAAGGTTTGTCAACGAGATCGCCAATGTGAGACATTTCAAACGGCAGCCTTTTGTCGGAGACAGCGCCTTTGCCCACAAGGCAGGCATCCATGTCAGCGCTATACGGAAAAAGCCTGAGACCTATGAACATATCAGGCCGGACCTTGTCGGGAATTCCCAGCGCGTTCTGATCTCGGACCTTGCAGGCAAGAGCAACGTATTGAGGAAGGCTGAGGAATTCGGGATCAAACTCGACCCTGAATCTCCGCAGCTTCAGGATATAGTGACGACTTTGAAGAACCTTGAAAATGAAGGGTTCCAGTTCGAGGCTGCCGAGGCGTCTTTTGAACTTCTGATGAAAAAGTCCCTCGGCCTGCACAAGAGGTTCTTCGATTTGATCGGCTTCAGGGTCATGATCGAGAAGAGGAAAGAAGGCGAGGAGTCTTTCAGCGAGGCGACTATCATGGTGAAGGTCGGCGGCCGCATCGAACATACTGCTGCAGAAGGAAAAGGTCCGGTCAATGCAATCGACCATGCCCTGAGAAAGGCGCTCGACAAGTTCTATCCGGAACTCAAGGATGTAAAACTCCATGATTACAAAGTGCGCGTGCTTACTGCGGGCAAGGGGACTTCCGCAAAGGTCAGGGTGCTTGTTGAATCGGGAGACGAAGAAGAACGCTGGGGCACTGTCGGCGTATCCGAGAATATCATCGAGGCGTCCTACCAGGCCCTCGTCGATAGCATCGAGTACAAGCTCTTAAAAACGCAGAAGTGACCCTGCCGGGTTAATAAGTACACTATTGTATCAAAAAATTTATTTTAGACATCCGCAGTTTTTCCGACGATTTAATTGTATTTTTCGGGTTAAGAGGGGTGCAGGGTGTGGGTATTCACAATCTTTTCACATTTCCTTCGTCATTTCTTCATATTCTTCTTGTATTCTAAATACAGATAATCACTAAAACTTTCATCTTTCTTTTGGCAGCCGGTCACCCCTCCGACCGGCTGCCCACCTCCTCAAAACTCACCAGTCTATCTAAACGTTGCATAAACAGCAGGGCAGACACGATGAATCCCGAAAGCTTTCGGGAATAATGCGACAAAGGATTATATTTCAATCACATAAATGCAGAGCTAACATGTGGTGACTTTCAGAAAAAGGCCGGTTCTTATTATGAAAGTACATTAATGTGTCGTCCGCACTCAGGCGGATTCGCCGAGGAGAACTACAAGACCTTTTCATCGCATCAGCCCTGCTGTTTACAATGGTTTTTTGCAACTGATGGGGCTACCTTCGGGGATAACGGTGACCATGATAAGGATTCCAATTATAATTGCGAAAACGTGGTAACGTAGATCCCGGTTGAATCTTTTCCAAAGTTTGTTTGCGGCGAGAGAGTTTTCCTATGATTGATTCTACTGTGGCCGTCCAAACAAATGGCTTTGGGTTTGCATTCCAAGCCTGCATGTATTCAGCAATTGCAGCGACAGGATCATCGACACGTATAAAGGCGCCACGACGTATCCGTTTTCCCGTCAATTCTCCATACCGGCGCTCTACCAAATTCAGCCCGGGGAGTGATCTGATAACCGGACGTTAAGCTGCAGACCACGGAATTCTATTAATTTACTTTTGGGACCACATGTTAGATCCTGAAGAGCTTTTTTCTTTCTTTGCTTGTCTTTTCTCTTTCAGGCTATGCTGTGGTTTTTTCTTCGCATTTGGTTTTTGCTTGTTTTTTTCTTTGCTCATGCGATACCTCCTTTATAAGACTTACCTTCATTTTACTATATTCTCCGGAATAATCAACAAAAATCCCTTTAATAGCTCATGATTGTGTCTTGAATGGATTGCTCTTTATCGTTACGGTCTGTAACTTATCCTACATATCATGACGTCTTTTGATAAATAAATTCAAAATAATGATATATTAGACAATGGCGAAACTTCGGGATTCCATAGTTGAACTTTATCGGCTGGCGGCTACGTCTTTACCGGCAGACATTGAGGCTGCTTTACGGGGAGCTCTTAAGAAAGAGAAAAGAGGATCGGCTGCCGGGACTGCTTTGTCCGCCATTCTTGAGAATATTAAGCTTGCAAGAGAGACTTTACGCCCCGTCTGCCAGGATACCGGCGTTCCGATATTTTTTGTAAAGACGCCCTGCGGATTCAGCCGGCTTGAAATAGAAAATGAAATCATCCGGGCAACACGAATTGCCACAAAAAATATCCCTTTAAGAGCCAATGCCGTTGATGTGCTGACCGATAAGAATTCCGGAGACAATACCGGCGTAGGTTTCCCCGTAATCTATTTTGAGGAGACCAAAGATAAAAAGCTTGCAATCGATCTGATGCTGAAAGGTTCCGGCAGTGAAAACATCGGACAATTATACAAGCTGCCTTTGCAGGAACTGAAAGCGGAAAGGGATCTGGAAGGCGTGCGTAAGTGCATCCTCGACGCCGTTCATAAAGCCCAGGGAAAAGGCTGCCCGCCCTACATTATAGGCGTCGGAATAGGCGCGACAAAGGACCAGGTGACGAAAGTTTCCAAAGAGCAGCTTATGAGGGACCTGAACGATATGAATGCAAATGCGACCCTCGCAAAGCTTGAAAAGAGAATACTTGACGACGTCAACCGGCTTGGAATAGGGCCGATAGGTTTCGGCGGAAAGACAACCGCCCTTGCAGTAAAAATCGGTGCGTGCCACAGGCATCCTGCATCATATTTTGTGGATGTTTCTATCAATTGCTGGGCAAGCAGAAGAGCGGGAATTACATTCAAAATTCAAAATATAGAATGAAAATTGACGGTCTGATAAGAAGTCATAATACAAAGCCGGCAGAGATTTATAATGCATAAAGAAATAAAAACAATAAAGCTCCCTATGAGTAAGGATGACGTGCTCTCCCTTCACGTCGGTGATATGGTCTCGATCAACGGTCTGATTGTTACGGGAAGGGACAAACTGCATAAATATTTAGTTGATGAGAAGCCTTCAAAAAAACGGATACCCTTTAATCTTGAAGGGACGATCCTCTACCATTGCGGCCCGATAGTGAAAAAAATACCAAAAGGTTTCGAGATTGTGGCCTGCGGCCCTACAACGAGTATGAGGGTTGAAATGTACGAGGATAGAGTAATCTCGCAATACGGAATAAAAGGAGTTATGGGGAAGGGCGGAATGGGACCGCAGACACGGAAAGCCCTTCAGGAGAAAAGCTGCGTATATTTCCATGCCGTCGGCGGCGCAGCAGTTTATCTGGCTCAAAGGGTCAAAAGGGTTGCCGGCGTATGGAAACTTGAAGAGTTCGGCATGACCGAGGCGATGTGGCTTTTAGAAGTCGAAGACTTCCCGGCAATCGTCACTATGGACGCCTACGGCAAAAGCCTGCATGAAGAGATAGAAAAGCAGTCATTAAAAGAATTCAAAAAACTTATCAGGTTGACCTAACCCGACCCGGTTTATGCCCTGCTTTCTTAAACATGGTTTCTAAGCATTAATTCCACGGGATGTGGGTTCAGATAAAATTGCGTCTTTAAGTAAGGTTTATCAAATTTTCTTACATAGTGATTAAGCAGTACTACCGGGACTATTAACGGGATATAACCTTTGAGATATTCTTCGATGACTTCCAGCAATTCTCTTTTGTCATCGGACGAAAGCTGTTTTTTAAAATATCCGGCTATATGCAGTAAAACATTTGTATTCTTTTTGACCGTAGCAAGAAGACGCAACCCTTCCATCAATATCTTTATGTATTCGGAATAGAGCGCATCAGGCCGATATTTTTTTGCGCGAGCAACGAGTATCCCGAGGGCGCTGTAATGTTTCGGACTATGAGATAGTATTAAAAGCTTGAGATCTGTATGAAATGCGATTAACTCCCTGATTTTCCCGCCTTTCTTCAGGAATTCCTGCCATCGGTTGTATACTATGACCTGTTCTATGAAATTTTCCCGCAGGTCAGGATTATGCAGTCTTCCGTCATCTATGGCCGGTATAAGCGGAAAATAATGCATGAATGCTCCGCCGAATATGCCCGTTGCTTTATTGCCTGTTATTCCCGAAGAAGAATAGACCTTTATCCCGCCTATCCCGGAACTTGGCGACTTACTCCTGAAAATAAAACCGCAGAGGTCTTCTTTTTCAAGCCGGCTTAATTTATCTGCAGCCCATTTTTTCATGCCATCGGTATGGTCAATGCCGGTCATTACCGTTACAAGACGAGGTGAAGCCGGTTCTCCGGTTAAATGCATTGCTTCTCTCGGCACGGGAAGGCCGTATTCTACTTCCGGGCATACCGGGACCCATTCGAAATATTGACCGAGCGTTTCCGTTATATATCGATCAAGCGCGTGACCTCCGTCATAACGGACTTTTTCACCGAGCAGACAAGCGCTTGCCCCGATTTTAATCTTTTCCATAATTTGATGGACCCGTTGTTTTATGTAAATTCCAGC
>JBAZWR010000042.1:11948-19020 GCA_041660325.1 Thermodesulfovibrionales bacterium
TTTTCTATGGTCTGTTCTATTCTCCCGGCAGAATATGATTTCAGACGGAACGTTGTCGAACTCCGGCAGGGCAGCGATAAATTTATGCATGGGTATCCTATCTTCATAAATAAGTTTGATGAACCCGTTGTTTTATGTAAATTCCAGCCTGAGATCTTTATTAAACACTTTCGCAAGACGCTCAAGAGTTTTCAGTGTGGGGTTACTTTTGCCGGGTTTTTCGAGCCGCTGGTATGCCTGATAAGATATGCCGAGAACTTTGGCGATATCTCCATGGGTAAGTTTTCCGGTTTCTCTAAGTTTTCTGAGAAGTATAGGGACGGCAACTTCAGGTTCCGGTTCGATGGGATAGATATTCTTCCCCTTTATTGCGGAAGGATCGGGAATTTTGAGATTCCTTTCAAAAACTGAAGCAAGATATCCCGTCAATGCCTCTTTCGCATTTTGTTTCGCTTCTTCAAGTGTCTTCCCCTCGGTGAGACATCCGGGAAGATCAGGAAATTCCACCAGGTAAGTCTTATCTTCAGCCGAATATTTTATTCTTGCCGGATACTGTAAGGTCATTTTAACCCTCCTTCGACTCTATCCAGACTCCAGCCATTCTGTTGTAACAACTTTATGAACTGTTTGCCATTCATAATTTATAATACAATATTTATGTTGTATTGGTAACGTCCCCTTCAACATTCAAGATATTTTATTCTTTATTCCAACCAACATATATCTCAGGGGTGATAAACATTTATTGAGTTCATCTATTATAATGGGACAGACTGTATACAATAAATTGTTGGATCTTATTGCTCAAGGACACTAAATGGGTACTCTTAATAATATTTTCAGTCTTGTTTTTGGAATTAACCTTATTGTGGTAGGGTTGGTTGCATTCATCTCAGGCATTGTATCTCTGGTAAAGAGGGACGGGTCCGTAAAGCAACTGACCTCCGTCGTTTATATTATTGCCGGAGTTGCAGCTGTTTACTTTGGTGTTGTTTTATCGAGAAGCGCATACAATATGTAACGATTAAAATATATACCATAAGGAAAGCCGAACTCCAACTCAACTACTTCCTGGAGCAATCATCTTTGAGACCTGATATAATTGTGCGGAGTATAGCTAATAATCATTCAATACAAAACCAAAAAACTTTTTATTAGAATTCCTCTGTTCCGCTCTTTTTTTCATTTTTTAATGTATCCGCTGAAGATTTGTTACAATGTTTAGAGAAAATCAATCAGGTGTAAGATGACGAATTCGTAAGACAAAAAATCTTGAAAGAGACGAGGGCGGATAAGTATAGGAGGGAAAAATGGAAAAGCTGACGAGAAATCAAGTTATAGAATTGTCAAAAACAAGAGGCGACATATCGGAGTATGACCTGTCAGGTTTAAATCTGAGCATGCTCGATCTGATTGCTATTCAGTTCAAGGGATGCAATCTCGAAAGTGCAAATTTGAGCAGCTCGAATCTGAGCATGTCCAATTTCGATAATACAGATCTGTCGAATTGTAATCTGAGCAGCTCTAATTTTATAGGCGGCAGTTTCAGGAAGGCCAATCTTGAGAATTCCGACCTCACTTTTTCTTCATTTGTCGGTGCAGACTTCACTGAAGCAAACCTGAAGGGTGTGAACTTCACCAATTCCAAAATATCCACTGCAAACTTCGAGAAGGCTAATCTTACAGGAGCAAATCTTCAGATGACAGAAGCTGTTTTAATACGAATGGCAAATGCGAATCTCCGGAATGTAAGCGCTTATGGTTCGAGCATGATAGGAGCTGATTTTTCAGGCGCAGACATGAAAGGAGCGATGTTGCACGGAACAGATCTGAACGGGGCGAACCTCTCGTCAGCGGACCTGAGAGAGGCAAGTCTTTTGGAAACTGTTCTGATAGCTGCAAACCTGACTAATGCAGATCTGAGAAATATCAAACAGGGCGGCGTAGAAATGACAAGGGCAAAACTTGACGGCACGAAATTTGACAATGAAGTAAAGTCATAATCAGAATTGAAAGAAAAATTTAAGCATATCTCACTATTGAAATTTATAGAATCCTTTGAAAAATATGGTACCCCCTGCAGGAATCGAACCTACGACACCAAGGTTTATGAATACGGGGCAAATTAACACAGCTGTCCTGAGACACATGAAAGGAAAACCTACTTCCTGAACTATGCATCTTTGAAAGCTGATATAATTGTGCTGATTACAATAGGAAACAAGCAATCAGTTGCTATTTTCGTTGACACATGGAGCCTTGGGGTAGCGGAAGGCGCAAAAGAGGACAAGGTGAGCTAGGCCGATTTCTTCGGCATCTGAAGGCGCGGGGATTGAAAGGAGTAGACCTTGTTACATCTGACAAATGCCTCGGGCTGGTGGAGTCATTAGGGGAGTTCATTAGTTTTACGTGTCTTTAATCCCTTTTTCTGGCGACCCCGAATACACGTGAGATGAATGCATCTACCCTGAAGGGCACAAGCAGTCATAACGCATCATAAAAAACGGCGTACAGCTTTTCGTATAAATCTTACCAAAAATGCCCACTTAACTGGTTTATATACTTTATCTTTAACCCATCTGTTTTGCATTAAAATTGCAATATAACCTTGTCTGACAAAATCTTCCACCGTGAACCCACGAATTCGTTCCGACCTATATTGTGATTGTAACCAAAAAGATTTAACCATTTGAGTTGTCGGTAACAATTCATGAATTTTACATTTTAAATAATATTCACCATACCACTGAAATTCCCATGGTGAAAGTTTGATTAAGTCATTCCAGCATAAGCCATTTTTTTCTAATACATTCTTTTTCATATCTTCAAGAACAAATATAGAAAACACTTGCCCATGACTTACAAAATTATAATTTTTACCTATTCTGTTAAAATAATTTTTTGCAAAAGACTTGTCTTGTGTTTGGTAAACTTCATTTATTGATAAATACGGAGTGTTTTCGTCTCTCATAAAATCCGATACATGAAAATCTTGTATAAAATATACATCAGAATCTATAATTGTATAAAAATTACTTATCCCTAATTCCCCAAAAGCTAATTTTTTTACTTGTTGCAGTTTCCACGGATCTGTTTGTTCACTTTGAGAGTACAACACTTCTTCATCGGTTATAAACCTTAATTCATAAGACTCATTACCTGTTGTAATTTTGTTTTTTATAATCTCCAAATCTTTTTGCGGAACCACAATACAAAAAGGAATTTTATCGGCATTAAACTTATCAACTGATAACTTTAATACTTCTAAACGGTTTAAATCTTTAACATATGATGCTGTAAATATTACCAAATTATGCATACATTATTTCCTTCAGTTCTCTAATTTTAAAAGTACCATAATCCACCCTTAAGATCAACTAAGCAGCCGATGGGTGTCAAGCCTGTTTTAATTTAAATAGGCTGTTCACCAGCGGGTTATTTAAATAGTTATTGTTTATTTCTCCTGTAAATCATCACTTTTTATCTTCCATGAATTTTGCGGCATTGTAGGTGAACCACGCAACGTGAAATGGGGCAAGCTCTGTAGTGTTCATTGAGTGTTCCAAAGCGGCAGGGTAGTCGAATAGGCAGCGGGTTTCATTGGAATATGCATTTGAGCGATGCTTTCAAAAGTCGGCCTGCTTTAAACCTTTATTGACCGGACCATCTTAATCATTCTAAAATTAGCCGTAAATAATTGTGAAGAAAAAAGCCGGGGGAAAGGACCTCTCATTATCGCAGGAACAAGAGATAAATTGGGGCGGTCCGATATAGGAGGCAAGCTGCCTTCACAGGCTAAACAGGCTAAAAGTGCTGAAGACTTTGAATTAATCACATGGCTGATTATAAGATAGAGTGCAGGATTTGACAAATACATATTTTATGCATATTATAAAATGAAGCTTACATAGGATTTAAAAAAGGCTGTGTCAAATATCCGGAAGCACGGCGGGATTGAATTCTCTTATGCAGCGACAGTGCTTGACGACCCGATGGCCATAACCATCGAGGACAAACGGCATGATGAACAGAGATTCGTGACGATCGGCCGGGACTTATTGAACAGAGTACTTGTGGTTGTATATGCTTATGCCGGAACTGAAGAGATCAGGCTGATTTCGGCCAGAAAGGCAAGCCCAAAGGAGAGGAGAGCATATGAAGAAAAATAAAGATATAGAAAAGGAATACGATTTCAGCAAGGGCAAAAGAGGTCCGGTCATTCCCAGGCAGGGAAAGACAAGAATCACAATATGCATTGATACCGACATCCTTGAATGGTTCAGAGATGAAGCGGAACGTGAAGGCCGGGGCTATCAGACTGCAATAAACCATGCGTTACGCAATTATATCAGACAGGATAAGCGTCCGATTCAGGATATAGTCAGACAGGCAGTACGACTTGAGTTGAGTAAATTCAGAAAAGCAGGCTAAAACCCTGTGGCTTTAGGATTAAAAAATCAGATACAATCAAAAATATCGCAAGCCGTCATCCCCGCTTTTCGGGTGACCTATCCCGGATTATTCATAAATTTTTATGATTGAACTGAGGATAGAGTATTTGAGCTCATTCTCGGTCGTTCCTCCCTGCGAGGCTTTTGCCTCTCTATTTCAAATACTGTATTAGACTATCGGCAAAAAAAACCGCTCAAATACTCTATCCTCAGTTCCTGTTGCCAATTTTATGAATAATCCGGGCTAAATATCAATTCCGTAACTTATGTAAGCCTCGCCTGATTCCTGTTTTTTTATGCGTATATTCACGTCGAATGCCTCTTTAAGCAGATCGCCCGTCAGCACTTCTTCAGGTTTGCCGAATCCGAGAATTGTTCCTTCTTTAATCAATACCACCTTTTCGAACTGCAGGGCGATATTAATATCATGCAATGCCATGATGATGGAGATGTTTTTCTTCTCTTTCAGCTCTCTGAGCAGACGGAGTATCTCCAATTGATATTTTATATCGAGGTTGGCGAGAGGCTCGTCGAGGAGGAGAAGGCCGGCGCCCTGGAGCAGGGTCATAGCTATGAAGGCCCGCCGTTTTTCCCCGCCGCTCAGGTTTGTAATATTTGTGTCCGCTTTTTCCCCGAGTCCGACCATATCAATAGCCTCATTAACGGTAATTGCCGGCAATATTTCATAAGGGTAAAGCCCCATGGAAACAAGTTCCTTCACTTTGAAGGGTATGCCGATATCGAGTAGTTGAGGAAGATAGCACAACAGCTTTGCGCGGTCCTTATTTTTATACCATTGCAAATCCTTGTCCCAAAGACGGATTCTGCCTTCGGAAGGTTTTACTATGCCGCTTGCAAGTTTTAGTATGGTTGATTTCCCGGAGCCGTTAGCGCCTAAAAGACCTATAAACTCACCGTCGTGAACGGAGAGTGAAAGTTTCCGGACAAACGGTTTATGCCTATCATATCGGAACCCGACATTATCAAGTTCAAGAATTATATGCTTACGATCCGAGAACATCTTTCTTCCTTAACAGATACAGAAAATAGGGAGCGCCGATTATGGCTGTTACGATCCCTGAAGGGATTTCCATCGGAGACATAACGGACCTGCCGATCAGGTCGGCAAGACATAAAAAAGCGCCGCCGCAGACGGCGGATAGAGGGATGAGTATTTTATTGTCCGCGCCGATGAGAAACCTTACAATATGAGGCACCAGGAGGCCGATGAAACCGATAGTGCCTCCAAGCGAGACCGAGGCGGAAGTCATCAGCGCAATGGATATAAACAGAAGAAGTCTCTCGCGGTGGACGGAGAATCCGAGACTGTGTGCAAGTTCATCGCCGAGCATCAGGGCATTCAATGCCCTGGCCCTTGACAGACAGATGAACAGACCGGCTGTTATGAATATGAGACCATAGGGTATCATAGACCAGTCTGCAATCGAGAGGTCTCCGAACAGCCACAGGACCGCTCTGCGTATCCCTTCATGAGTCGAGATGGTGATCAGCAGCATGAGGGCCGCATAAAACAGAAAACTGAGGCCGACCCCTGCCAGTAAAAGACGGTCAGGCAGCAAGCGTCCGCCTTTCCAGGCAAAGGCGCCCACCATGAGACTGGCAATGCAAGCCCCTGCAAAAGCGGTCAGAGGGATGCTGAACTGGCCGAATATATATATGCCCGTCAATATCCCCAGTGCGGCAGTCAGTGAAGCCCCGCTTGATATGCCGAGGATATAGGGGTCTGCAAGAGGGTTTTTTAAGACCCCCTGAAGCACCGCGCCTGAAGCGCCGAGGGCGGCGCCCATGAGAATTGCGACAATGACCCTGGGAAGCCTTATGGATAAAAGGATATCTCTCTCCATAGCATTCAGCGCAAAAGGGTTTATTGTTTCGGGAAAGAAAAAGAGAGAGGCAATGAAGATGCCTGAAACAATGACGATCACCGAGAAGGTTTTCATTGCAGACATGCCGACATCTCCTCAATACCTTTAACGATCCTCGGCCCGAGCCTGTAAAGATTGTCGCTTAAAAAAAATACCCTGTTGTTGCGGACTGCGGGCGTCCCTGCCAGTTTCTTCAAAAGACCCTGAGAAAGATCTTTTATCTCGGCATGACCCTTTCCGATGAGGATAATATCAGGCGATTGGCGTATGATTTCCTCTATCGAATATTTCGGATAGGATGCCTTTGCCTTTGAAGCAATGTTGACGGAACCCAGCATTTTGATCGCATCGTCAATGGCCGTACCCGGACCCGCAACGATTAACGGTTCAGGCCAGACGATAAAGAGGACTTTTTTAGGTTGCGAGGTTTTCACGCCCTGCAATTTTTTTACGCCGGCTTCAATATTTGCCGCGAGAACACCGGCCTTTTCTTTTTCACCGAGCGCCGTGCCCAGATCTATGATCCCCTGCGGAAGTTCCGGGAGTCTCCTTGCCTTAAAAACAAAGGTTTTGATTCTCAAAGCGCGCAATCTTTCCTCAAAATCCCTGAAGTTGCCGTCGGTGGTCATGACTACTATATCGGGTTTTAACGAAACAACCGCTTCCAGCGAAGGGTTCGACATGCCGCCGACCTTTTGCTTTTTCTTTGCCGCCTCCGGATAATCGCAGAAGCCG
>JBAZWR010000043.1:0-18510 GCA_041660325.1 Thermodesulfovibrionales bacterium
ACAGTTAAGAAAAACGATAAGATTCAGTCAACTACCGCTACCAGAGGTAGTGGTTTTATCTCATAATAAATGTCCTGCCCGCTTTCTCTTTGTGTTTATAGAGGCAGTGTTTGTCTTATGTCGAGGCCTGACCCCCTTTATTTGCATAGAATATCACATTCCGTATTAAGAATAGACATTATCCTTCCCTCCCTGAAAAACTGAGGCAACTTCAGTTATATGATTGATTAACAAGAGTGAGATTGCTAAACTAAATAGGCATATGGGCTTCTTTTCTGCAATAAGCCAATATTTGGCAAAGTGTTCGCCGAATATCTCGGAAGACAAAAGGATAGCAAGGGTCCGGAACCGCCGGGTGCACATGGCGAATGAGAGGACATTTCTATCCTGGATTAGGACGAGTATCGGGATCATGGCATTCGGTTTTGTTGTTGAGAAGTTTGGCATTTTTATCAAACAGTTTTCCTATTTCATAAGTAAGGAACCCGGTCAGAGGATTACATTCGATCAGCCCCCGAGCCCTGGTTACTCGTCAGTATTGGGAATATGTCTTATCGGTCTCGGCGCTGTGATGGGCGTCCTTGCCTTTATACGGTACAGAAAGGTCGAATGTCAGATAGATGCAGACACGTATCAGCCGTCGTTAATACTCGATATCCTGCTTACCTTATCACTCTTTGCTATCGGGATCTTCCTGATCATATACCTCGTCCACAGCATTTAACGTAAATCATTTTCATAAGTTCAAGAAATAATCGATAGAAAATAAATTTTCAGACGCATAAATAATTCTATGTGAACAGCACATAAGGTAGGACAGAAAAAGAGGGCACTATTAAAGGATTTTTTATTGGCGGTCCCAACGGGATTCGAACCCGTGTTTTAGCCTTGAGAGGGCCACGTCCTAGGCCTCTAGACGATGGGACCATTTAAAGACGGCTAACAGGCATGAGTGAACAGTAAATAGTTAAAAAATAACTGCATATCAAGAATCAAAAAACTAATCTCTATTCACTGACGACTGTTGTTTTTGGCTGGGGAGAGAGGATTCGAACCCCTGTAAGCAGATCCAGAGCCTGCCGTCCTGCCGCTGGACGACTCCCCAAAATAACAAGGATTTATTATACCATATCGTAAATCGTGATGTGCAATTCCGGATTTTATGAAATTATCCGTCCAGCGCTTCCCGGATCTTCCGTGAGAGTTCGTTTACATAAAAAGGTTTCTGGATGAATCCGCGGCAGCCCCGCGCAAGTATTTTTTCCGCTTCACCGTTAATGCTGTAGCCGCTTGATAGGATGACTTTTATCCCGGGGTCTATCTCCTTTAATCTTTCAAAGGTTTCACTTCCGCTCATACCGGGCATAATCATATCGAGGATGGTCAAATGAATGTCCTTCCGATTTGATCCGGAAATTTCAACGGCCTCCCGTCCGCCTTGAGCGGTGAGGACCTTGTATCCAAGCGTTTTTAAAAGCTCCGAGACGACATCGAGATTTATCTTTTCATCATCCACCAGGAGTATCGTCTCATTGCCCCTGATCAATTTTTCTTCCCGCCTTGTTTGCTCAGCCGCTTCTTTCTCCGAGGCAGGCAGATATATTGAGAACGAAGCGCCATGCCCTTTTTCACTGTAGACCGTGATGATACCCCCGTGATTTTTGATTATGCCGTATGCGGAAGCCAGTCCCAATCCGGTGCCCATACCCATCTCTTTTGTTGTAAAAAAAGGATCGAAGATCCTTTTCTGTGTTGCTTCATCCATTCCGATGCCTGTGTCGGTCACTTTGATCTTTACATATGCGCCGGGCTTCATCTCATAGAGGTTGCCGTATGCCTCATCCAGAATAATATTCCGCGTCTCAATATAAAGGTCCCCTCCTGCAGGCATTGCCTGCCAGGCGTTAACATAAAGGTTTATAAGCGCCTGCTCGATCTGTCCCCGGTCCGCTTCCACCCGGCAGAGACCGTCCTGCAGTTTACGATGGATAACGATCTCCTTTTTTGTACGCACGAACATATCGGAAGATTCCTTAATCAATTCGTTTAAATTTGTCGGCTTCACCTGGTATTTCCCGCCGCGTGCAAACCCCAGAAGTTGTTTCGTCAAGTCTGCTCCGCTCTCAACCTGCCGTTCGATCCGCTTCAGTTTTTCGTAATGGTAATCCGTCTTTTCAGTGTGAAGCAGCATCAGAGACGTATAGCCGAGGATACCCATCAGAAGGTTATTGAAATCATGCGCTATCCCGCCTGCCAATGTCCCTACGGCTTCCATCTTCCGGGCATGCAGCAGTTGCTCTTCGAGTTTTTTCTGCCGGGTTATGTCCCTGATGAAATTCAATGTCGCCGGTCTGCCTTCCCATGTGATGAGAACAACGCTTGTTTCCGTCCATACTGTTTCTCCTGATTTCGTCAGTGTCCTGAATGCATAGGTAGTCGGGACATCCTCTCCTCTGAGTCTTTTGATATGCATTTCGATGACCATATTTCTGTCTTCAGGATGAATAAAATTCTGAAAGTGGGTCCGTTCCAATTCTTCAACTGAATATCCTGAGACCGACAATAAGCTCTTGTTTGGAAATTTCACAAGCCCGTCCTGAATGATGAAAATGGCGTCACTGGCATTCTCCACAACAAGCCTGTATTTTTCTTCGGATTCACGCAGCGCCTCTTCCGCGGCTTTCCGCTCGGCTATTTCCTGTATCAGGCTTTTACGGGAAAGCGCAAAATCATCGGCAAGCCTCTGTCGGTCCTTTAAAGACCGTGCAAGTTCAAGTAACTGCTCCTGAATTGTATATTGTTTGCCCTGGAGTGTATCAAGAAGCTCAAGAAAAAACGGCAGCAGTTCTTTTATATAACAATTTAAATGCCGGGGAATGCCAAGATGATAGAGAAGCGGCGCCCGCTGCGACCAGTTAATAACGTCTGCATAGGTCACAATGACTCCGGCAACTTTCCCGATAAGACTCTTAAGGTGACTTTCCGCCGTCTCTACGGAGTCTGCAAAAAGTGCAAATGCACGCAACCTGAGGTCCTTTTGTGACAAAGCCGTCCGGAATTCAAATCCGGGCGGCGGGTCTTCAATAATCGAGAGCAGATTGTATTTCATGCATCAACCTATCAGACAGATAGCAAAGGTAACATTGTGGAATAGAGTCGGGGTGTATGTGCCGTCGGGATTTCTGTAAGGACTGATCTCTCCGAAAGACGGGAAGCCGATAAGGGGAATTTTTCTGCCGAGAGAAGCAAATACCTGCTCGACTTCCTCATCGCCCCTGTTTTCAAGCAGCCATTTTCTACCTGCACAACTTATTACGAGAGCGGCAGCCGGTGTAAATCCCCAAGGGCTGACGCCGTCCATTGCTTTTTTGACTCCATTAATAACTTCCTCGCGGGTTGCAGTGCAGACCCTTACCGATGCTCCCTGCTCGATGCCGCCGAACATGGTTATAGCGCCTGTTGAAGAATCAAAATGTGACGGCGTGCGCAGGCAAAATCGCTTATTGTCCTTTTCATGATATATTGCCAATGGAATAATTCCGAGATCGGCTTCTCCTAACGGCTTCCCAAGCTGCTCTTTCATGAACGCCTGCGCCGACATCCCGCTGATGCGTTTTATGCTGTTATCAATGCAATCGTCTACCTTTCCTAAACTGCCTATAGGCGTCCATCCGCTTGCGGCATTTATTGAAAAGGCTATGTCTCCGGAAGCGGTAAGGACGCCTACTGCATCCTCCATTTCTTTTCCATTGATTATGATCCGGCTTCCGGTAAACTTCCGGTCATCCCCGGTCAGACCTCCAAAGAAGGGGATATTCAGCGCACTGCTCAAACCTGCAACTACCTTGCTTCCGTCCGCCTTGACGCCGTCTGCAAGGACGAAGGCAAAATCGGCCTTCCCACCGGTTTGTTTAACGGCCTTGAGAGCACAGTTCCGCGCTGCGGCATATGAATCCGCTTTTACTCCTGTTTCAACGGCAAAAGACCATTTAAGCCTTCCTTCCGAATTGATCCCAAGGGCACAAACACCGTAATGGGCAATCTGCGAAGTTTCGTAGATCCCGTCGCCGGTCCCGCCGAAAATAAGTACGTCAGCAGAACCTAAACTTTCATAGAGGCCGTCAAAAAAATCCCGGAAGTCCTGCTCATAGGTTATTGAAGTAAAAAGGATTATGACTTCAGGCTTGATCTCGCACAGTGATGCGCCGATTTCATCGCCTGCCCGATAAGCATCAATGTGAACACTGCCGACGGATTTGCAGAGCATGTCATGCCGCCTTATTAAGAAAAGGTTCGAGAGACCCCTGAAAAGTTCAGTCTGAAGGGCTGAACATCCTTTTTATTTTATTTTCGTAATAATCGCCTAAAACTTAAAAATTGTCAAATACCCCTCTGCTTCTAATCCGTCATCACCTCGTCGGACAATTCATTTGTATCATCCGGAGTAACAGGGAAATGCCGTGCAAGGAGGGTCCCCGCATCTTCTATCGCCCGGCACAGGGCATCGCAGGCGCGTCCTTCCTTTATACCCTGAGAAACGGTTTGGGCAAATCCATTCAGGGTTTTCTGTTCTATCTTTTCATAAATGCCTTTATCCGCAAGCACCCATACCTTACGCTCAAGCAGAGACAAGAAGAACAGGACGCCGGTATTTTGTTTTGTTTTATATAACCCCTGCTCATAAAATGCCCTTACAGCCCTTTGCATAACGGCATGTTCTTTTCTTCGCATACCTATGAAGACGGTTTTTAAGACAGGCACATTATGAAAGAGATATTTTGATGGGAAGAAGAATAGTAAACTCAGCGGGATATACCACCAGAGTGATGCATGAAGAAAGAGGGTTGTAAGAACCAATGACAGAAGACTGCCAAGGAATATGCCGCCGATTACCCCGGATTCAGGATATTGTTCACTGCCGTCAACAACCATAACGGCGACCTCGCCGATTGTGCGGGACTCTACGTCTTTGGTCGTTTCACTGATCTTTTTCTTTTCCTGCTCATTGAAGAATTTATCTGCCTTCACAATATTTTTCATTACCAGCCTCCCGATGCGCCGCCGCCGCCGAAATCTCCGCCGCCGCCGCTGAATCCTCCTCCGAAATCTCCGCCGCCGAACCCGCCGCCACTGCCCCCCGTGTAAAAACCGCCGCCCGGCCAGGAGCCATGCCGCCCGGAGGAAAACAATAACGGCAGAAAAATCCCTCCGGCCAAACCTGCCAGGGCAAGTATGACAATAGCTATAAGTCCTGCAGATGCAAAGGTCGTGACGGCAAGCAGCGGTAATCCGACCGCGCCTGCTACCCCTCCGAGAACACGCGATATATTGCCGAGAATAAGTATGACGATTGAGCCGAAAATAAGCAGAGATAAAAAGCTTGAAAAGCCGTTACGTTTTTGAACCTGCCTTTGCTCATCCGCTTTGAACTCGCCCCTTGTCGCATCAATCACTGCATGTATGCCCGATACGACACCGCCGTCAAAATCCCCTCTTTTGAACCGGGGCTTTACCACAAGATCGACAATCCTTCCGGCAGTCAGGTCCGTTAATTTGCCTTCAAGTCCTCTGCCAACCTCAATCCTCATCTTTCTGTCCTGTTTTGCTACAAGAAAGATAACGCCATTGTCCTTGCCTTTCCAGCCTACCTTCCACGCTTCCGCAACCTTGATGCCGTATTCCTCAATAACTTCGCCTTCGAGGGAAGGAATGGTGAGGATAACAATCTGAGTTGAATCTGATTGTTCAAATGCCTTTAATTCATTTTCGAGCCGGGCTGCCGCCTGCGGAGAAATCATGTTCGCATAGTCGTTCACATAACCCTTTAATTGAGGAACGTCAAGGGCATAGGCTGACGAATATGAAAACAAGATACAAGATAGAATATACAAGATGCAGGACAAAACCCCTATCAGTCCACCCTTAGTAAGCGGAGGATTAAAGGAAAGTCGAATATCATTAATCGTGTATCGTGTATCGTATATCAAAACTTGACCTGTGGCGCTTTTTCAGCCCCGGCCTCGGCCTTGAACGGTTCTTTGAGTTTCAGATGCAGCAAGATGCTGTTCGTCATACTGTTCGGGAAAACCCTTATCGAGGTATTAAAGGTTTCCACTGATTTGTTATACCGTACACGGGCTACATTGATCCTGTTCTCGGTCCCTTCAAGCTGATTCTGAAGGTCCTGAAAGTTCTGATTTGCCTTTAGGTCGGGATACTTTTCCACAACAACCATAAGCCTTGAGAGAGCGCTGCTCATAGCGCCCTGCGCCTGCTGAAACCGGGCAAAGGCGTCGGGATTATTTATCATGTCCTTTGACATCTGTATGGACCCGACCTTGGCCCTTGCTTCAGTGACAGCCATAAGGGTTTCCTTTTCATGCTTTGCGTATCCCTTTACAACCTCGACAAGATTCGGTATGAGGTCGGTCCTCCTCTGATAGGATGCCTCAACATCACCCCAGGCAGCCTTCACAGCCTCCTCATTCGCCTGCATTATGTTGTAACCGCAGCCGGAGATTGTTAAAACCATAAGTGAAAATATCAGATACATCAGTTTTTTCATCTCTTCCTCCTATTTATTATAAATATTGTATGGTATTTTGTGCTTATCCTTCATAATTCATAATCCTAAAAATAGCAGTTCATTTACCACTGAGGCACAGAGACACTGAGAAAACAATGAGTTATCGAATAATTTTGTTTCACAAACAAGGTGAAGGATGTATACCGGCCTTTTCTCTTACTTTTCAACTCTGTGCCTCCGTATCTCTGTGGTTAACTGCTTTTTCTATGTTAATTCTTAATTTATTTACCCTTATACCCAGGGCAACCTTCAAACCCACTGCAGCCTGCTTTCCTCAAGCGGCATAACGCATTGGTGCAGATGTTTATCACTGTGCCTTGTCCTTCATGAGGATTTATCTCCTCCATTAATGCGCCTCGTCTCTGCCTTAAAACAGTTTTACCGGTCTTTTTTATAGCCATAGGGATACGATATATTATATCAATCTTATCATTATTTTACCTGCAAGATATAATGGATTCAAAAAAGATTGCTTCGTCACTGCATTCCTCGCGATGACAGTTTCTCTGAATTATACGGACTCTCTTATAACATATTGATATTAAATCTTTTCTACTTGTTCTCTGTAGTTCAGTTTGACAAGATAACGAACAATCTGAAGATAAGATTTATTGACTTTCAACCGTATAACGAAGTATCATTTAAATAATAGACTGAAAGGCTATAATGTTCGAAAAATTTACAGAACGTGGAAGAAAAGTTATTATTTATGCCAAGGAAGAAGCTGAAAAAAGGCAGAACGACTACCTTGGCACCGAGCATCTTCTCCTTGCTGTTTTAAAGGAAGACGACGGCCTGCCGGTTGCGATCCTGAAAAGAATGGGGATCACCCCCGACGAAGTCCGGATGGAGATAGAGAGAAACCTTCCGCAGGGAACGAATCTCATGACCTTCGGCGATATCCCTTTTACTCCCCGCGCAAAAAAAGTACTTGAACTTGCCGTTGAAGAGGCAAGGCTCCTTGGTCACAATTACATCGGCAGCGAACATATTTTCCTCGGCCTCATCCGTGAAGAAGAAGGCATAGGCGGAAAGATACTCCGGAGTTTCGGCGCCAACCTTCTCGGCGCGCGGCAGCTTACCATCAACTTCTCTATCAGGGCCCATACCAATGTTAAAGAGAGAAAAAGCACCACTCCGGCCCTCGACGAATTCGGAAGGGACCTAACTCAACTGGCAAAGGAAGGGAAACTTGATCCGGTATTGTGCAGAGAGGATGAGATTGAACGCCTGGTCCAGATACTCGGCAGGAGGATCAAGAATAATCCCGTCATCATCGGCGAGCCCGGCGTCGGCAAGACTGCGATAGTCGAAGGCCTTGCACAGAAGATCATTGCAGCCAACATACCCGACAGTCTTCTGGGAAAACGTCTTGTCTCGCTCGATCTGGGCGCCCTTATCGCAGGAACAAAATACAGGGGCCAGTTTGAAGAGCGTCTCAAGATTGTAATGAAAGAGATCGTCCAGACGGACAACGTAATCCTCTTTATTGATGAGTTGCATACCCTCATCGGCGCAGGCGCTGCCGAAGGTTCAGTGGATGCTTCAAGTATGCTGAAACCGGCCCTCTCACGGGGCGAGATCCAGTGCATCGGCGCAACAACTCCCGATGAGTACAGAAAACATATCGAAAAAGACGGCGCACTTGAGCGGAGATTCCAGCCCGTTAATATTGAATCGCCGAGTGTTGAAAACACCATACATATACTGAAAGGACTTAAGTCCCGTTACGAATCATTCCATAAAGTGAAAATCAGCGATACCGCAATCGAAGTTGCAGCACGCTTGTCCGACAGATATATTACCGACAGGTATCTGCCGGACAAGGCAATAGACGTCATAGATGAAACAGGTTCAAGGATTAAACTGAAAAGGTACACTCCTCCTCATGAACTCAAGGACCTTGAAGCCGATATCCAAAGGTACTCCAAGGAGAAAAATCTGTATATCAAACTCCATGACCTTGAAAAAGCGTCATCTGTACGCCTTGAGGAAGAGAGGCTCAAACGTCTCCATGAACAGATGCACAGGCAGTGGATCGACAACCTGAATAAACAAATCCCCGTAGTAAGTGAAGAGGATATTGAATATACCTTATCCAAGATGACCGGCATACCCCTCTCGAAGCTTGAAGAAAAAGAATACGAGAAACTCATCAGGATGGAAGAAAACCTGCACCAGAGGATCATCGGACAGGAAGAGGCGATCAAGGCTGTTTCAAGCGCAATTAAAAGGTCGCGGGCCGGTCTGAAGTCAAACAAGAAACCTATCGGCTCATTCTTCTTCCTCGGCCCTACCGGCGTAGGGAAGACGGAACTTGCAAAGGCATTGGCATGGTTCCTGTTCAACGATGAATCTTCACTAATAAAAATAGATATGTCCGAATACATGGAACGTTTTAATGTATCCAGACTCACGGGAGCGCCTCCGGGCTATGTTGGATACGAAGAAGGCGGCCAGTTGACGGAAAAAATCCGCAAGAAACCCTATTCGGTCGTGCTCTTTGACGAAATTGAAAAGGCCCATCCGGATGTATTTAATATACTGCTTCAGGTCCTCGACGAAGGGGTCCTCACGGACAGCTACGGCAGGAAGGTGGATTTCAGGAATACCGTAATCATCATGACCTCCAACCTTGGAGCGCGTTTGATTGAAAAGGCCACCCCGTTAGGCTTCCGTAGAAATGTATCCGGGATTATCTATGAACAAATAAAGGACAATGTACTGAATGAATTGAAAAAGACCTTTAATCCTGAATTCCTGAACCGCGTCGATGAAATTGTCGTATTCCATCCGCTCGAAAAGGAACATCTCATGTCCATTATTGATCTGCTTATAATAGATACAAACAGGATGCTGCTGGATCAGGAGCTTGTTATTGAAGTATCACAGGAAGTCAAGGAATGGTTAATCGGTCGCTATTATCAGCCGATTTACGGCGCCAGGCCCATGAGGAGGGCCGTCCAGAAGGAGATAGAAGACCCCCTGTCTGAAGAGCTCCTGAATGGAAAATTTAAAGGGGCCCACAAGGTGACCGTCGTTCTTGAAGCTGACAGGCCCGTCTTCGTCGAGTCTGAAGAAGCCGTCCCTGTCCTGTCCGGCGCCAATTAACTATTCCGAATATGGCGCTAATTAGACAATGAAAAAAAAGGGGGTCATTCTTCTAATCATTCTCATTGCCGCAGTCGCTCTGACTTTTTTCATTACCAAACCGCCGCAGACTACGAAGATAACAACCGTCGGCAATACGCCCCCTGATTTGGAATTAACGGATATCAACAAAAACCGCATTAAATTATCGGACCTCAAAGGCTCCGTTGTTTTGGTAAATTTCTGGGCCACATGGTGCGGATCATGCGTTGAAGAGTTGCCTTCAATGGAAAAATTGTTCGGACTGCTTTCAGGAGACTCCCGCTTCAAAATGGTAACCATCCTCTATAAAGACGATTTACAACAAGCGTCAGGATACATGAAACAAAACGGCTATACCTTTCCCGTCTATCTCAATCCGGATGAATCCGGAGTAAAGACCTTCGGCCTTACAGGCGTGCCGGAGACATTCATACTTGATAAGAAAGGCGTCCTCAGGCATAAGGTAATCGGCCCGGAAGACTGGGACTCTCCCCGCGTTATTGAAGCCCTCCGGACTTTAATCAACGAGCCCTAAACATATATATGAGAAAAGCAAGATTCCCTGAACGGGCATTGCTTTTCATGGGCGCCCTCTATTCGGACCCGGAAATATTCGGGCGTACCGGGATAATCCTCGGAGAGCATTTCGGTGAGATTTTACTGATAAGTCCTGCCGTGCCGTGGGACCATTCTTCCCATTACAGGTATGAACTCGGTCCGCCTATAAACAGACGATTTATCTTTTTTCGGAATATTTTTGATACAGGGACTCTCGCAGATATCAAATTAAAAACCAATGAGATTGAAGATGCGCTCTCGCTGGACGGCAAACGAAGGATTAATCTCGACCCCGGATACATAACCCTCGCAAAGGTAGTCCTTGCCTCGACAAAAAATTACTCCCACCGCATATGTTTGGGAAAAGGAATATACGCGGAGATCACTCTCATATACCGGCATAATACAAAGACCTTCACCCCGCATATGTTTACCTATACCGACTATCAGGACAAAGAGAATATCGATTTATTTTTAAAGGTAAGAAACGAACTTAAGAAAATAGTATGTTAAAATGAGACTCACATGTTCAAGAAAACTCTCTGGACAATCATCTCTCTCATAGCCGCTTTCTCTCTCTCGGTGGTTGTCGGAATTATTAATCCCTCGGAAAAAATAAACGCTCTCTGGCTTGTTGTTGCTGCAGGATGCTTTTATGTCATCACCTACAGATTTTATGGTTCCTTTCTTGCGGCAAAAGTCCTCGCCCTCGATGAAACCCGGCCTACCCCTGCAAAAAAACTCTACGACGGAATAGACTATCATCCGACAAACCGTTTTGTATTATTCGGCCATCACTTTGCAGCCATTGCCGGCGCAGGTCCGTTGATCGGGCCGATGCTCGCGGCGCAGTTCGGCTATCTTCCGGGGTTCCTGTGGATACTGATCGGCGCGGCCCTCGGAGGCTCCGTTCACGATATGGTCGTCCTCTTTGCCTCTGTAAGGAGGAACGGAAAGTCCCTCTCTCAGATAGCAAGGGATGAAGTCGGACCCATCGGCGGAGTGGCCGCGGCATTTGCCATATTTTTCATAATAATAGTAGCTCTTGCCGGTCTCGGACTTGCCGTTGTGAATGCCTTGTCAAAAAGCCCCTGGGGCACATTTACGATTGCCATGACCGTCCCTATTGCGTTCTTTATGGGGATATATCTTTATCGCCTGAGACCCGGCAAAGTAGCTGAAATGACCGCTGCAGGGGTTGTGCTTCTTGTCCTTGCAGTAGGTACGGGACATTATATCCCCGGGTCCTTTCTTGACCCGTATTTCAATCTGTCAAAAAACAGCCTGATTTTTTCTATCGCCCTCTACGGATTTATTGCATCCGTTTTGCCCGTATGGATGCTTCTGTGCCCGAGGGATTATCTCTCTACTTATATGAAGATCGGCACCATCCTTATTCTTGCCGCCGGTGTTATCATCATAGCGCCGACAATCCAAATGCCTGCCGTCACACGGTTTACGGATGGCGGCGGCCCGATCATACCCGGCAAATTATTCCCCTTCATGTTCATAACAATTGCCTGCGGCGCAATTTCGGGCTTCCATGCCCTCATTTCATCAGGCACTACACCGAAGATGCTTATGAACGAAAAAGATATAAAGATGATCGGGTTCGGCGCCATGCTGGTCGAGGGGTTTGTTGCTGCAATGGCGCTCATCGCGGCAACAATACTGGTCCCGGGTGATTATTTCGCAATAAACACGAAACTTTCTTTTGATGCAATAGCGGCCCTTGGATTCCCTGTTGATAAGGTGACGGAATTTTCAAATATGGTAGGCACGGATGTAGTCGGAAGGCCGGGCGGCGCGGTCTCACTCGCCGTAGGTATGGCATCAATCCTGTCCGGCATTCCCGGGATGTATTCCCTGATGCCATACTGGTATAACTTTGCTCTAATGTTCGAGGCGTTATTCATTCTTACTACGGTTGACACCGGAACAAGGGTTGCCAGATTTCTTCTGCAGGAACTCGGCGGCGCTCTGTATAAGCCTTTAGCAAAGACCGGCTGGTTGCCGGGCAACATTGCCGCAAGTTTTCTGGTTGTCTGTGCCTGGAGTCTGCTTATCTATTCCGGAAGCATTTCCACCATCTGGCCGATGTTCGGCGTTGCAAACCAGCTCCTGTCGGCTATTGCCTTCGGCGTAGGGACGATTATCATTGTCAAAGCGGGAAAGCTGAAATATGCATGGGTAACTTTTGTGCCCATGGTCTTTATGTTCACGACAACCCTGACCGCTTCGTGGCAATTGATCGCTATATTCCAAGCCAAAGCATCAAAGGCATTGACTCAGACAGAGTCCCTCACCTTTAAAATAGACGCCTTTCTCGTTATGCTTATGGCAGGACTCGCAATCATTGTCCTGACAGACCTGTTTTTAAAACTCTATCGTTATCTGAACGGTGCAAAAACTGTTTTAAAAGAACTTCCGCATTCTCCGGGAATGACAAAAAAGTAGTCCTGCTCCAAACAACCCGATTGAAAAAATGCGGGGATCTAACCCTGATTATTCATAAAATCTGCAAGAGGAACCGAGGATAGAGTATTTGAGCGGTTTTTTTTGCCGATTGTCAAATGCGGTATGTGAAAATAAAGAGGCAAAAGCCTCGGAGGGAGGAACGACCGAGAATAAGCGCAAATACTCTATCCTCGGTTCAATTAGAAATATTTGTGAATAATCCGGGCTAAACCGTAATCAGGACCCGGCCTTTTCGTCCGTGCACTTGCACATGTTTTCCGAAAAAATCCGTGAGATTTTTTCCGGTAAGAACTTCACCCGTCTTCCCCTTTGAGTGGACCCGGCCATGCCTGATGAGAAGAGCATGCGTGAAAACCGGAAGGATTTCTTCCGTTCTATGAGTAACATAAAACAGGGTCGGAGCGGATTTCCGCTTTCCGATTTTTTCTATCGAAGACAACAGATGCTCTCTTGAAAATATATCCAGGCCGGCGCAGGGTTCATCAAGGATAAGCACTTCAGGGGAATTTATTAACGCGCGAGCTATCAGGACTTTCTGCTTTTCTCCCTGGGACAATGTAGCGTACTGCTGTTTTGCGGCATAGCCGCATTGCATATGTCTCAATAAACGCAGCGCCTGTTCGGAATCTCTTTTCTTTGCCTTGTCATATAATCCAATAGTGGCAAACTTTCCGCTGAGGACGATCTCTTCCGCAGTCTCTGTTGCATAGAGCTTTTCCTGAAGAAAGGAACTGACCAGCCCTATCCTCTTCCGCAATTCGCGGATATCATAGTCTCCAAAACGCTTTTCTAAAACGCTTATCTCTCCTCTTGAAGGCCAATTGTATCCGGTTATCAGATTCAGCAAAGACGTCTTGCCGGAACCGTTCAATCCGATGATTGCCCAGTGTTCGCCCTTTCTTACCGTCCAGTTGATGTCTCTAAGAATATACCTGTTTCCGCTTATCCACGAAACATTCCGCATTTGGATAACCTCAATCGGACCAGGCGTTCCGGAATTTATTCCCATACGCGCATGTGACATAGACGGGTTTCTACCTACACAATCTCCAGCAGACTGACGTCGAAAATCAGTTCCTTTCCTGCCATGGGGTGATTAAAATCCAGCGTCACGGAAGATTCCGATATATGCGTTACCGCAGCGGTAGAAGAACTGCCGTCTTCTCTCGGTATTTCAAGACAAACACCGGCTTCAGCCTTAATACCATCGGGCAATTTATTGCGAGGCACATCCAGCGCCCAATCTTCATGCCGCAGACCATAGGCTTTATCCGGCGGAATATTTATGGTCTTCGATTGACCGACTTTCATTCCTATAACCGCTTCCTCAAGACCTTTTATGACATCCCCCTTCCCCAATGTAAATTCAATCGGATCGGTCCCGTTTGAACTATCGGCAACGGTACCGTCCTCTAACTTGCACGTATAATGGACCCTCACCGTATCGCCCTTTTTAGGTTTCACTCTTTTCCTTGCCATTCTTTCTCCTTTCATATAGTCGGATATGCAACCATATTAACTCACAAGCTGCAAAAACTTAAACAAACGTTATTATGAGACTGTTAATAACCTGTCATAGAAACTGCGGATGTCCAAAATGAATTTATTTTTCGATACAATAGTGTACTTATATAGATGTCTTACCGGAATATTTTCATGCAATTACCATAAACTATCTTTTTAAATAAGTTTATCGAGTTAAATAAATTCATTTTGGACATCCGCAGTTTTTGGTTAATACAGTACGTCTAATTCTTTTCCGGCGCCGCTGTTCAGATTAAAACAATCCCTTTTTATTTGTCAAAACAATAAATACATATACTAATGATGTCATTAGTAAGCACGGCAGTCTTGAACTATACTTGCTTTTCTCCTATACTTTGTTCAAGTATACAATTCGCTCAATAAGAAGGAGAATATGCAGAATATCGTAGCTAAAGGAATCTCACACGGAGTCTATATTGTAACAGTTAGGACAAAAGAAAAAATAAACGGCATGACAGCGGCATGGATTTCACAGGTCTCTTTTAACCCCCTGTTGCTCATGGCATCAATAGGACTGTCAAAATTTACACATGACCTTATAAAAGAATCCGGCTATTTTGCGATCGATACCCTTGATGAAGATATGCGGAACTACGCCGCCTTATTCGGATTTAAGAGCGGCAGAAAAGCGGACAAGTTTCAAGGTATTACTTACTCCAACGCCCCCAATGGCTCCCCGATACTCGATGGCGTGCAGTCATTTTTTGAGTGTAAAGTAGTTGAAACTTTTACCGCCGGAGACCACACCCTCTTTATAGGCGAGGTCGTTGCTGCAAAGCTCCTGAAAGAAAACACCGGGCCGTTGATATTTCACTGGGATGATTATTTTCAGGAATGAGCATTGTTTGTCCTTCATGGCTTTCGTTTATCCTCTATAATCCTGTCAGAAAAGCCTTTACTGACAGGCGGAAGATTGTAACCGAATCCGGCATTACGAAAGATTCCGTTGTGCTTGAAGTCGGCGCAGGCAACGGCTTTATTACGGAAGCGCTCGCGGAAAATGCGGGGAAAGTATATGCGGTCGAGCTACAGGAAGGTATGATACAAAAGCTGACGAAGAGGGTACAAAAATTCGGCAACAAGGTCGCCATCATCCGGGGTGACATTGCATCAATAGTTCTGGAAAAAGAGTTTGTTGATGTATGTCTTCTTTATTATTGTTTTCACGAAGTGGGCAATAGCATAAAAGCTGCCGAAAATATAGCCGGGGCGGTAAAGAAAGGCGGCATACTATCTATCTATGAGCCGACTATGGAAGTCGGGAAACAGGAGATGCAAAAGACTGCCGCATTGTTTGAACAGACAGGCTTTACAAAAGAAACCGGGCGGGACAGGTTTTTTACACGCTTCGTGAGATTAAGAAAACCGTTATATTAAGGTGTAATAGATAAGAGTTTACTTACATGTTAGATATGGGAAAGTCATCTAATTATGTCTGAAATTGTAAAATACAATACAAAAAAAGTTGCAAGCTTAGCGGTTGAAAAAAAAGGAGCAATCCAAAAAATAACTGAATTTGCTTCCCTGCTCGGACTTCTGAAAAGAAGAAAATTAAAATCTATTGTTGAGATAGGAACTGCTCAAGGAGGGACTCTTTATACTTGGTGTAAAATTGCTAATTCTGATGCCTTAATAATAAGTATAGATTTATCCGGTGGACCTTTTGGGGGAGGTTATACGCTAAATGACATTAAAAAGTTTAGAAAATATAAAAGAAAAAATCAGAAGTTATATTTTCTCAGGAAAGATTCACATAAACAAGAAACAAAAAATAAATTGGCCGAAATATTAGATGGACGAAAAATAGATTTCTTATTTATTGACGGGGACCATAGATATAGAGGTGTCAAAAAAGACTTTCAACTATATTCCTCTCTTGTGAAGCAAAATGGTCTCATTGTGTTTCACGATATTCTTTATCACCCAAAAGTCCCGGAATGTAAAGTAGATAAATTCTGGAATGAAATTAAACGCAAGTATAAAAATGTAGAGTTTATCGACAGAGAAGATGATCATGGGTGGGGTCAATGGGGAGGAATCGGCGTTATCTATTATATGAGCCTTTAATTACTTCCTGGAGCAAACACCTCGCAAGGTCACCCTCTTGGGGTCTACCATAGGATTTACGCAGGTGACTAAGCAGCTTTATTGACTTTTGTAGACATATAAGAAGAATGCCGTGCTGTTCAATTAATAATCCTTAATCTTCAAGTTCTTTCAGGTTCAACATTTGCAAACATAATCTACATGAAACAAAATTATCCAAGTGCATAGTTGAAGTAGTCAACATTTCAACTGACATTGTCTGACGGGTCAAGTAACAGCAATCACAATTAAAGTAACGGTTTTCTTGCCTTTACGTATGCGGAAAAGACCATCTTTTCAACGCCTGCGCCGAAATTCCAGCTTTTGATAATCTCGTCGCTGTTCGCCTTGTCATCGATGACGATATCGGCAAATCCGGCCTGCTTCAGGATTCCGGTCAGTTCCTTCACGGGAACGGAACCGGTTATTCAGCCGCTGTAAGCCTTTTCATTCTTTTTAATCTCGTCCGAGAACTCGCCTTTTTTAAGAATATCCGAAATTGCAATTCTCCCTCCGGGTTTTAGCACCCTGAACGCCTCGTTAAACACAGCCTGTTTATCGGGAGAGAGATTTATAACGCAGTTAGAGATAATTACATCAATGGAAGATTCCTCCACAGGCAGATGTTCAATTTCCCCGTGCCTGAATTCCACGTTTTTTATCCCTAATTTATCGGCATTTATCTTTGCTTTTTCAACCATCTCACGGGTCATATCGATGCCGATAACATGACCTTTGTTTCCTGTTTTCATTGAAGACAGAAATGCGTCAAACCCTGCGCCGCTGCCAAGATCAAGGACCGTCTCGCCTTCCTGAAGGTCTGCAATAGCATTCGGATTTCCGCAACCCAGGCCGAGATTGGCCTCGCCAAGCCCTACCTTCAACTCCTCTTCCGAATATCCGAGCATCTTTCCGGCTTCAAGAAGGCTGACAGGATTTGTCTCAGGCGAGCAGCATGTGTTTGCAGACAGACAGCAACTATTAGACGCCACCTGCGCATATGTTTTTATCACAAGCTGTTTAATCTTTGTCTTTTCTTTGTCCATATTACCTTGCTTTCATTGTTTTCATCGGTTCAATATAAGTTTCTTTTCTTACTATATACGATAAACAACACAGAGCTTGACATCTCCGGTGGAAGGTTTTTGAAGCTTGGATGTTGCTGGTACATAATCAGTAGTTCTTTTATTAATTGTCATAAATACAATTATATCACGTTTTAAAGATGAGTGCTTCAGGAAGTAGCTATTACTTGGAAGCCACCGTATTACTTTTTACTACCTTCACCCCATACTAAGGTTCGCCTAAAATCGCAAACTGCATTCTTGCTCATACAGGGTAGATTTTCCATCGCAAGTCACATATAAATGGGCTATTGCTATTTTTACATTTATTTTATGCCCCATTTCCATTTCTCACCCTGCAGCTATTCCCAGTATTTTTTCTCGAACTTGATATGAGATCCTTCCAACCGCTTGTAATCAATCTCCAAACGTCTGTTTGCAATAAAAGAGTTCTGTTTGGTGACGTCCTGAGGTTCCTCAAGAATTCCAGACCCATAGATTTTTGAGACTCTCCTGATCTCTCCTTCGACATTAAACGAATAATTTGCGACAAGGAGGTACATATCCATATCTCCCTTCAATCCTTCGATTTCACCTGGACGGAACTTCGGTGTGAGTATCGGCTTTTTTAACTCAACAGACAGCCGGACTTCCTTCCCTTGCCAAGTAAGGACAATAAAATCTTCCAGTCTAGCAGCTTCTTTTATTTCAAATTCTCCAGCCATATATCATTCCTTTCTTAATATGTCCTCCTTATTGATTGACGATTTGCGGTTATAATATGCACAATTATACCAATTATTGATTCCAATTGTTACAGGAAGGATGCTTGCCTCTCAGGACTCTCTATAATGCTGCGTGTCTTTCGCCCCGTAAGACGCACGCCATTTTTCTTTCTGCCACCTACGAACAAACGACTTTAATGGAACGACAAATTGAGGCTTATTAATTGAAATATTTACACTTGAGACTTGCGCCATATCTCCCATATCTCCCATATCTCCCATATCTCCCATATCTCCCATATCTCCCATATCTGCCATATCTCCCATATCTCCCATA
>JBAZWR010000044.1:0-17544 GCA_041660325.1 Thermodesulfovibrionales bacterium
AGGTTCTTTATCTCAAACGGTAGACGGTTTACGGGAGGATAATTTTGAAATTCAGGAACGACATGAAAATGACGTTACTAATAATTACAATGGGTGTGGCAATATCGGGGTTAATGTTTTATCCGAATATGCTGGAGAGCGGCGTGTATCTGAATTCCGCGCATGGAAATACCTCGTATGGCGTCAACCGGATCGATACCTTCAATCTCGGTTATTCAAAGGCGAATTGCGCCCATTGTCATGAGCAACATGCCTTAATCAATGGATCGGAACCCAACCCTGTAAATGGAAACCCGTCCAAATGGTGCTTATTTGCTGATAATTTCAGTGGCAAAACTACAAAACCTTATAGTCAAAGTGATAATGTCTGTTTTTACTGCCATATAAGTACAAATACTCTCCAGAGTCCTTCTTTTAGCAACTACAGCTATAGTATTACGTTTGGAGGAAATCCCGATACTGACCCAAATAATATCTTCGATGCCTTTAACAGCTTGTCTTATCATAACTTGTATGATACCTACAGGTTCATAACTGGTCTTTCGGGTTCACATTCAAATTTTACCAACTTCCCGTCTGACAGTAATCCGTGTTCCGGCTGCCATAATATCCATATTGCACAAAAAAGCTGTGGGAAGCCTTCCGGTCCTTTTGACGCAACTAAAGCAGCTATTTCAAAACCCGGCGATCATGGTAATCTGTGGGGTGATGGCGCCGGCGAGAAAATGAGTAATTATACGGGCGGCTATCAGGCGCCATACAAGTCTGCAACGCCGACCTATGAACCGGATGGTTCGGCTATCTCTGATCCTTCTAATTTGCCCGATTATGTCACATTCTGTATGGATTGCCACAATGCAACAAATACAATACCGAGCACTACACTTGGGAGGAACCTATATACATTTAACTGGGCCAATGAAATGCATGGAGGTTTTGCGGCAACCTATTGTTCTAAAAGTGGCCAGTCTCTTTTAGCTATGCCTTATGATGGTTTAACAAAGTGCGGTCAATATGCAACAGCCTGTACAGATTGCCACGAACCACATGGGGCCCCGAATAATTTTCTTGCCAGGAAATGGGTTAATAATGGAAAGGTTACGGTTACAAATAATGGCACAGGTAATGGTCCTGACGGCAGAGCTAATAAGGAATGGGCATGGCTATGCGGAAAATGCCATACTTATCTCGACTCTGGTGATGCCATAAATACCCATCATGGGGCGACTGGATTTGGCTGTACTACATGTCACCCGGGTGGTAATTACCGCAATTGTACGGACTGTCACTTTCACGGAAACAGTTCAATTGATGGGGTTCCTTATGGCAAGCCATTATTTTAGATTTTAAAGGAGGAAAATTTATTATGTCTAAGGAAATATTAATTCTACCAATTATTTGTCTCCTCATGCTTGGTACGGGAGTTGTATCGTATGCAGCAGGACCCATTAAAGATACAACAAACGTACAGGAGCATATAAAAGTGCACCTCGAAAAAGTGAAAATTTCGAATCCTAAAAAATATCAGGAAATGGTAGAAAGGGCGAAAGGGAATATCACAGATTGTCTCAGTTGTCATATAGAGGTAGCTGAAAGTAGTAAATTTCCAGCTAAAGGGAAAATAGAGAGAATTCAACCAATGAGAAGATAATTTTTTGCTTACGATTATATTTTAGAATAACTTTACATTTTTAAAAAATAACTAGTTGATTTAAATTGATAATTCCCTCTGTGGGTGTGCCACATGGGTACCGTTATAGTACAATGAAAATGACATTTAGAGTAAATGTATGTGAATTTAATGTGAACTTGAAATGATAAGAGTTCCTAATTATGATATCGTTGAAAAACTGGGAGAAGGTCCCCAGACCATTGTTTACAAGGCCTTTCACAAAAAGAATCCGAATCGTCCGCTAACGCTGAAGATTCTAAAAACTGCTTCTCTTTCCGAGAAGCAAAAAGCTCATTTCCGGCAGAAAATCGAACATCTCAAGGTTTTAAATGATCCCCACCTTATCCTGCCCTTATCCTTTGAGGAAAAAGGAGATGTCCGGTTTATCACCCAAGACTATTTTGAAGGCATAACTCTCGATGAATGGACTAAAACACGGAATAATATTTCCTTGCACGATTTCTTTACAATTGCTTGCGAGTTGGCTCAGGTCATTGATAAAGTTCATGAGGCCGGAATTATTCACGGCGGTATCAAACCCCACAATGTATTAATTCAACCAAAGACTCTCGATATACGGCTGATCGATTTTATAACGCCCTTTGACGTGAGAGATGTGAGTCATTTCATTTATGACCGCTCTTTTGTTGAGGGAACCCTGGCTTATACTTCTCCTGAACAAACCGGGCGTATCAACCACAGAGTAGACTTTTCCACCGACCTCTATTCCCTGGGGATTACCTTCTATGAACTGCTGACCGGCCGGCTTCCCTTCTTTTCTACAGACCCGCTGGAATTGATCCATTCTCACCTTGCTGAACAAGCGCCGAATATACACGAATTGAACCCTGAAATCCCTTCTGTTTTAAGTAAAATCGTTGTCAGGTTAACACTTAAACAACCGGAAAAACGCTACCAGAGCGGCAACGGACTTTTTGCCGACCTGAAGCGCTGCAAGGACGAATATTCAGCTACCGGCTTAATCAGCGAATTTCCCCTGGGGAGTTATGACCGTACTCACCGCGTCGTCTTTATCTCTAAAATGGTCGGACGCGATCAGGAGGCGGAAATAATCCTTGAAGAATACGATAAAGCCGCGAAAGGTTCTTTCCGCAGTCTATTTATTTCGGGGCTGCCCGGTATCGGAAAAACCCGTTTGATCCAGGAACTTCAGAAACCGATTATAGAGCACAGAGGCTATTTTACGTCAGGGAAATTCGATGTCTATCAGAAGAATATTCCTTATAGTTCTCTTATACAGGCCCTGAGAAATTTGGTGAGGACTTTTTTAACGGAGAGCGACGAAAGGGTCGCTGCCTGGAAGCAAAAAATCACCGAAGTCATAGGAGAAAATGGAAAGGTGATAACAGATGTGATCCCGGAGCTCACTGTATTGATCGACGTCCAGCCTGAAGTTAAACCGCTTCCTCCTGTAGAATCGAGAAACCGCTTTCACGATCTTTTCGGCCGTTTCCTGGCATGTCTGGCCAGTGAAAGAAACCCCCTGACGATTTTTATAGATGATCTCCAGTGGTGTGATGTCGCCTCATTTGATTTTCTGGCCAACATCTTTGTCACCTACAAAGACCATCCATGCCTCTTCCTTTTGGGAGCATACCGTCATAATGAGGTGGACTCGAGTCATCCCCTGACAAAGCTGATACAAGGCATCAAGGAAAATACCCAACCCCTGAAAGAAATCAGATTAAACCCTCTCGAGTCTAAACACTGCCATGAGATGGTCTCCTATATCCTTGATTCCCCGCTGTCGCAAACCGAAGCGTTATCGAATTTTTTAATAGGGCTTACCGAGGGGAATCCTCTGTTTGTAAGCGAAAGTCTGTCTTACCTTCATAACGAGGATCTGCTCTTCTTAGACGAAGGTCGACAATGGCGTTGGGATCTGGATAAGATCAGGCGCTCAAACATGCCTTCGACCGTGGTGGCTCTTTTCAGTTCGAAGGTTCAAAAACTGCCCCTTGATACTATTGACCTTCTTGAACATTGCGCTTGTATGGGAAACCTTTTTACACCTGATGAGGTAGCTCTTGTGAGAAAGATTACACTGCTTGATACATTCGAAGTGTTGAAGCCGGCGTTAGGCCAGGGGCTTCTGATGGAGAGTAAAGATCAACTGCAATTCGTTCACGACCGCGTACAGGAGGCAGTCCTGAGCAATATAGAATCGGAAAGGCGTCGTCAGATACACTGGCAGATCGGAAATCACCTCTATTCCGCTATTCCTGGAGTAAAGGACATGGAAGAATTGGATAATCTCTTCACTATTGCCTCGCATCTTAATCTTGGCAGGGAGGAGATATCAGATAAAGAAACGGCATACTTTCTATCGAATATCAACTACCATGCAGGCAATAGGGCGCTGAACTTACTGGCAACAGAGGCAGCCAATGAGTATTTTCGACAAAGCCTCAAGGTTTTGCCGGAAGACTGCTGGGAGATCCAATATGACCGTACCTTTAAGATATTCCAGAAATTAGCCAAAACCGAATTGATGTGCGGAAGATATGAGCATTCGGAAAAGTTGCTGAATCAACTTCTCGATTATGCCAGAACCGATCTTGATAAGGCCGAGGCGCTGGCTGAACAGACGACTACGCTTTCATCCATCGGCAATTTTATAAAGGCGATTGAAACTGCCAACCGCGGCCTTGCCTTTTTCGGAAGATCGATCCCGGATGATCCTGTCCTTGCCGAGAAAAAACAAGAGCAACTGATGAATGAAATCAAGTCTAAATATGGTGACGACATTTGGGACATCATACTAAATATGCCTTTCACGAAAGAGAGGAAAAGCAAGATTGAACTGGCTTTCTACAGCGAACTTATCCCCGACCTATATATGTCCGGTCTGGTGCCCCAACTGTATCTCTCAGCCGTGCAGTCTACGCAGCACTGTCTGGAAGGCGGAATGGACGAGTCAGTGATCTATTCTTTTTCTATCATGGGTCTCTATCTGGGAGAACAGGAAGAGTTTGAGCAGGCATTTCGCTATGAGGACCTTGCACGTGATCTGTCTGAAAAGTACCCGAACACCTTTGGCGCTACCCGCGGGATGAATGGAGTTGTCTGGTGTAATATGCATTCCCGAAGGCATCCTGAAGAAATTGTTAAATATTGTCTGAAATCGATCCAGTGCGGGAAGAATTGTGGTGATCTCTATAATGCGGGGCTTTCTTACGGCCCATTAATGTGGAACCTTCAGGTACAGGGGGCCAACCTCTTGACCATTGAGGAATATGCTAAAGAGTGTATCGAGTTTTCCAAAAAATATAATTTATCCTTTTCCGTCGGTCTGGCCGAAGCGATGCAGGCTGGATGGACTGCGCCGATGAAGAAAAATTATTTGCCTGTACCCATGGAGGAGAAGATTAAAAAATGGGAGAGTGATAATCACATCGCCTCAGCAGGAAGCTATTATGTCCACATCGCTTTGACCTCATACTATTTCGGAGAATATGAAAAGGCTGAAAACTATTTACTTGAAGTCAGGCAGTATCTGACAGGGCTTACCGACAATGTTCTGAAGCGGCAGTGGTATGTTTTTCAGGCGCTGAATGCCCTTAAGCTGTATGAGAGGGGAATCGTCTATAAAAGTAAAGAAGAATTACTATCTCATATTCAACCGATTGTGATGAAGATTGAAACCTGGGCTCAGTTAGGACCTTTGTTAAAACCCTATCTGGCCTTTATCTATGCTGAACTGGAAAGAGTAACCGGGGAGTTCAGAAAGGCAAGGAGTCTCTATTTTGATGCCATAGCTACAGCTCATGAACAAAGATACACTTTTCTTGAAGCCCACCTTAATGAATGTCGGGGAGAACTTCTCAGGGAGGCCGGTCTTGGTACTGCCGGGGTCTATTTTACCGAGGCAGCGCGTTTATATAAGAAGTGCCGAGCGGAGCGAAAAGAGATTTTCCTCATGGAAAAACATGCGGAGTATTTCGAAGAAGAGGTGTCTGCTTACGCTCCGGTTGAACCGGAACTTTCTGCCTCTTATACGCTTCCCTGTCTGGATATTGATTATCTCATGAAATCCTCTCTCGCCATTTCAGCCGAGATCGAACAGGTCGCCCTGTTAAAAAAGATTATGAATGTGGTTCTTGAAAGTTCGGGGGCGCAGCACGGTTATCTCCTGGTTGAAGATAGTGGAAACCTGTTTGTCTCTGCTGAAAGTCATATAACCGAAAAAGATGCTGTCAGAACGATCAAGCAGAATCTTGAGGACGTCAAAGGTCTTTGTAAGGCTATCGTTCGTTATGTACATCGAACGAAGGAGGTTGTAATCCTGAACAACGCCTCTGAAGAAGGACAGTTTAAGGATAATCCGGAGGTGCGGGAAATGGGGCTTAGGTCGGTGCTTTGCCTTCCGTTGATCAAGCAATCCAGACTGATCGGAATTCTGTATCTTGAAAACCGTTTGTCGGATTCGGTTTTTACTCCGGAAAAGACGCAGATGACCGAACTGCTGACCTCCCAGGCTGCCATCTCTCTGGAAAACGCCCGCCTGCTCGACGAAATGAAACGGGCCGAGGAGGCTTTAATGCTCCACCGTGAGCATCTGGAACAGATGGTTGAGGAACGTACTCATAAACTTCGTGAAGCCCAGCAGGGCTTGATTATGGCGGAAAAACATGTTGGTCTGGGCAGGCTTGCAGCCGGCGTGGCTCATGAGATCAAGAATCAACTTACCCCTGTCCTCACCGAAGCCCAGAGGATCATCGGCCAGATAGAAAGAGGAAGGGAACTATCTACCCAATACGTGCTGGAGCGCATCAAGACTATCGAGAAAGCCGGTCGCACGGCTAACAGAATTACCATGGCATTGCTTGACTATGCAAAAGAAAGCAAGCCGGAATTCAACCTTTATAATCTGAGAGCTTCCTTTGACAGTATCATAGCCCTTTTCCAGGCGGAATGCAGAGAAGCGAATGTTCACATAATACTGGAAGAGATGGAAGCAGAGGAAATATTTGCCGATAAAAGACAGATAGAGCAGGTCTTAGTCAATATGGTCAATAATGCCTATGAGGCCATTATCGAGAAGGGCAAGGGAGGAACTATCGCTATTTCAGTTAAAAAGGAAGATACCTACGTGGTTATGAGCATCAGGGATACAGGTATCGGCATTCCAAAAGAAAATCAAGGGAAGATATTTGACCCTTTCTTTACTACAAAGGGACCTCTTGGTGTGGGGCTTGGCTTAAGCGTTAGTTACGGGATTATGGAAAGACACGGCGGACGAATTGATTTTGTTAGCCAATCGGGTGAAGGATCCATCTTCAGGATTTACCTTCCCCTTAAGGAGGATGGAAAAGATGCTATCTCCACATAAGATACTTGTTGTTGATGACGAAGAAAAAATAAGGGAGAGCCTGAGCGGGTTGCTCGAGGACAATGGCTATGAAGCAGTGACTGCCGGGAGCGGCCCTGAATGCCTTCAAATACTGTCTTTGCAACACATTGACCTGGTTATTCTGGATATAGTAATGCCTGAGATGAGCGGCATAGAGGTACTCGAAAAGATCAAAAAAAGGTATAAAGATATCGAGGTAATCATAATTTCCGGCTATGCGGATAAAGAGAAGGCCATTGCTGCATTCCGTCTTAATGCCTATGACCTCATTGAAAAGCCCTTTGAATCAAGAGAGATACTGAACACTATTGCCAATTGTCTGAATCAATTGCAATTAAGAAAAAATGTTGAAAAAATGACGAAGGAGCTTGCTTCAGAAAAAGAACGTCTTTTAGTGACCCTCCGTTCTATAGGTGATGGTGTAATTGCCACCGATACGGCCGGGAAAATAATCTTAATAAATAAAGTGGCGGAAGAGCTTACAGGCTGGACACAAGAAGAGGCCATAGGAAGACCTTATTCCGAGGTCTTCCATATCATTAATGAGAAAACCCGTGAAGAGCCTGAAGACCCTATCGCAAAAGTCATCAAAACCGGTTTGATCGTCGGGCTTGCCAACCATACAGCACTTATTGCCCGGTGCGGTACGGAAAGGATCATCGCAGACAGCGGTTCTCCTATTAAAGACAAAGACGCTAATATTATCGGTGTAGTCCTGGTTTTCCGTGACATCACGGAACGCAGAAAGGCCGATGAATTTATAAAAAATATTCTTGAAAGTGTCGATGAAGGGTTTATTGTTGTTGACCGTGAATACAGGATCGTCTCTGCAAACAAAGCATATTGCGATCAAGTTAAAAGGCCGGTCGAATATGTCGTAGGCAGATATTGCTTTGAAGTATCTCATCATATGAGCAGTCCATGCTTTGAGGCAGGTGAGGAGTGTTCAGTGAAACGCACTTTCGAAACAGGTGAGCCTTGCTCATCCGTCCACACACATTATGACAAGAACAGAACTCCCATATATATAGAGTTAAAATCATATCCCATGAAGGACACTTTGGGAAATGTTATTTCCGTTATAGAGATTATTCATGATGTTACAGAGCAAAAGAAACTTGAAGCACAGCTTCTGCATGCCCAGAAGATGGAAGCCATCGGTCAACTTGCAGGCGGAATTGCTCATGATTTCAACAATATCCTTACGGTAATACTGGGGTTTGCAAATCTTCTGCAAATGGAGATGAAGAAAGATGATCCCTTGCAAAATAATATAGTTCCGATAGTAAAAGCGGCAAAAAAAGCATCTGATTTAACGCGGGCCCTTCTTGCCTTCAGCAGAAAACAGATAATCAATCCAAAACCTGTAAACATAAATCAAATCATCACGGGAGTTGAGGAATTATTATCAAGGATTATCGGAGAGGATATAGAATTGTCTATAATTCTTGCAGATAAGGACTTAATAATCATGGCAGATGCCAACCAGATTGAGCAGGTATTGATGAACCTTTTTGCAAATGCAAGGGATGCAATGCCTGAAGGAGGAAAATTAACTATTAGTACCGGTTTTATGAAAATTGACGATAAGTTTATTGCAGCCCATGCATACGGCAGTGACGGGTTGTATGCTTTAATTTCTGTTGAGGATACCGGACATGGAATAGATAGAGGGACGAAAGAAAGAATATTTGAGCCATTTTTTACAACGAAGGAAGTGGGTAAGGGGACAGGACTCGGACTTGCGATGGTGTACGGAATCATTAAACAACACGATGGATATATCAACGTATACAGTGAGCCCGGCAAAGGTACAACATTCAAAATATATCTACCTTTGATTCAATCGGTGCTTGAAGATACTGAGCAGGAAGACCACACGCTCATAAAAGGGGGTGAAGAGACGATCCTTGTGGCGGAAGATGATATTCAGGTCAGAAGCTTCATCAAGAAGCTGCTTGAGAAATATGGGTATAAAGTTTTCGTAGCGATAGACGGAGAGGATGCGCTGAAGGTCTTTCATGAGTACAAGGAAGAAATTCAGCTTATTATCCTTGATACGATCATGCCGAAAAAGAACGGGAGAGAAGTTTACGACGAGATAAAGAAAATAAGCCCTGATATGAAGACAATTTTTACGAGCGGCTATACGGCTAACATTGTTCTTAAACATGGGAAGTTGAAGAGCGGTATAAATTTTATCCCCAAACCTATTTCCCCTCATGAGTTCTTAACAAAGATATACGAAGTCCTTCATAATAATTAATAGATATGCATTTGACCATATTCGTGATAGAAACCGGGACATCAATAGCAAGGAGGATAAGGACCTTTATCACTGTGCCGCCATTGCCCGGCAGCTCGACCCTAATCGGTTGGATTCTTTGAAAGACGCAGAAAGTGCGCAGAGCGTCTTGCGGGATGATCGATTTTTCTCCGCAACAGTTGCTGTTTCTATTACAGCAGGTGAACAAGCATATTCCTCCCCCTCCTTTTTGCCTGATAGAGCGCATTATCTGCCCTTTTCACAAAACTCTTCATATCATCTTGTATATGAAATTCCGTAATCCCGATGCTGACGGTTTTGCTTACAACATCCGGTTGCCCTTCAAGAGTAAACGGATAAAATACATTTTGAGCGACTGCTTTTCGAATTCTTTCTGCCACAACTATTGCAACTTCGTATTTTGTATCAGGGAGGATAACCGTAAATTCCTCGCCTCCATACCTAAAGGCCATATCGATATCCCTGATATTTTCCAAAAGGATCTCTCCGATTTTTTTCAGAACAAAATCGCCTTCCCAATGGCCGTATGTATCATTAAAATCCTTGAATAAGTCTATGTCAATAAGGAGCAAAGACAGAGGTCTGACATGCCTTTTCGCCCTTTCGATCTCTTTAGTGATCTGGGTATAAAAATACCTTTGATTAAAGAGACCGCTAAGATCATCGGTTATAACGAGTTTTTTTAACTCTGCTTCAGTCTTTTTCCTCTCAGTTATATTCCTGAGAGTAACAAGTATTGCCGTGCTGCCTTCATACTGGATCAGGGTCAATAAGACTTCCATGTAAATACCTTCCTCATTTTTATGCGCCATCCTGAGCTCTAATGGAGAATCTATTATCAGATTTTCAGTTAATTCCTTGAAATTATGTGTCAGCATATTCCTGTCATCAGGGTATAAAAATCTGAGGATGTCTTTATCAACCATCTCTGTCTCGTCGTAATTCAGGATTTTCAAAAGCGTCGGATTGGCAAATTTAATCAGGCCGTCCTGTACTATCAAAATCCCTTCTAATGACTGTTCTACCAGTGTTCTGTATTTCAACTCTGATTCTATCAGTGCACGGGACTTTTCTCTGAGCATATTTTTCAGTATGGACACATAATCAGCCCTTAGATTTTTAATAATATCGCTCTTTGTGATTATTCCGATTGCGTTTCCAGAATAATCGACAATTGTCAGACTTCTCGTTTTATGCTCATCCATGAGTCTTGTCGCATCAAATAGGTTGATATTTTTATGCATGGTAAGCACAGGGGAAGTCATGATTTCAAGTACGCCGTTTGAAATGGTATTCTCTGCTATAGCTTTTGTAATATCACGTTCCGTGATTATGCCTAGCGGTTTCTTTTCTTTTATGACCAGAATACAGCTTATGCGGTTTTTTGCCATGAGGGATATTGCGTGTGATAAACTGTCTTTTTCATCAACAGAAATGATTTTTTGGTTCATGATTTGATCTGCTTTTTTGAAACTGATGAAAGAGTCGAGACTCAGGTTCTTTATAATATCAGTCTGCGTAACAATACCGATCACCTTATGTTCTCCGTCGACAACGACGAGCCTTCTGAGACTGTTTATGACCATAAGGTTTGCTGCCTCAGGGATTTCCGTTTCTTCGGAAACAGCGATGACCGGTCTGCGCATTACCGTCTGCAGATTGACTGTATCGAAATCGATATTGATACCCATGAGATAAATAATATCTCTTTCCGTCAATATCCCTACGGCTTTTTTGTCTTTTTTGACAACGACACAACTGACATTATTGGAGCTCATTTTCTGTATTGCAGATATGAGAAGCTCTTCAGGTTCTAAAGAGATAACATCCCTGGACATAATCGGACTGATTTTATCCAAATCCATTCTGGTTCACCTAAAACTAAGTATATTAATTATACTAATACTTATAAAGTTAAAGCAATAGCTATTAACCAAAGCTATTAATGAAAAAACTCTTATTTGTCAAAAAGAACCGGGGTACCATAAAATCATTGGAGATGATGTGATAGGCTTTAACATCTTGATATGAGGCTGAAAATAATGATTATTCGTTTCCTGCTTATCCGCCGACAACACGTGAAAACCGGACCTTTTCATTTTGCCTTGATAGAGGCAATTCGAGCTCTTGACAAGGAAAAATTTGTTTGATAAAATTTAGCATAAGCTGTATTAAAATAAATTAAACTTATATGTAAATATAATATATAAATTAATTTAATCAAAGAATTCCTCGATGCTCTGCTGCGGGGTGATTCATTCTTAAGGAAATAGTTTTTAAGGTATTTAATGCATTTACCAAAAAGAAGAGGTAATCGTGGCAGTGTTAAAATTTTCGAAAAACTACCCATAATTTAACGTGTTATCAGGACGTTTGTCAAAAAACAATAAACTGCATTGTAAATAAGTGTCATGACACAAAAGATTTCAGACATCATTATGAACAAGGGGACCGATATAAAAATGAGAGAAATAGGCAAATGCTGGGAAATCCTGAATTGTAATGAAAAGGAATGCCCCGCGTTTAAAACAGGTAATCTGAGGTGCTGGCTTATCCCCGGTACGCATTGCCGAAACGAAATCCGGGGGAATTTTCTGGATAAGATAGAATTATGCATAGGCTGTAAAGTTTTTACGATGAATATAAACGAGGTTTCAATAAAAGAAACTCTCAAGATAGTGGATAAACAATTCAAGGATTTTAGGAAAATCGTTCAGGATCGGGATGAAGAACTTGAAAGCACGGGACTTGAGTTAGCAATAAGCCTGTCTGAAGTATTCGAGGCATTAAAACAGATTGCTTCAGGAGATCCTGCGGTAAAAATATCTGATGAATCCAAGATAGAGCTGATCAGTAAATTAAAATATATGGTTAATATGACGGCGGAAGATATCAAGGAAATCATTGATCTGTCTCATGAATTTGCAATTTGTCTCGCTGAGCACTTCGATGTACTGCACCGGGTTTCAAAAGGTGACCTCACTGCAAGAGTCATTGGGGGATCCCAGGTCGAACTGCTTGAGTCATTGAAGAACGTAACGAACGATATGATCGAAAATATTTTTCGGGAAAGCAGTAGGAGAATGGAAGCGGAAGAAGAACTCCGGAAATCAGAAGAAAGGTACAGGATCATCTTTGAAAATACCGGAACATCCACTATAATCGTGGAAGAAGACATGACTATATCCATGGCAAACAAAGAATTTAAAAGGTTCTCCGGATATTCAACAGAAGAAATTGAAGGTAAAATAAACTTGTTGGAATTCATCCTGAAGGATGATCTGGAAAGATTAAAAGAGTATCACGATCAAATTACTTTTGTTGGTAAACCCGAAACAAGTTCCGTAGAGTTCAGGTTCGTCAATAAACAGGGAAATGTAAAGGATATCATAGCGATTGTTTCCATGATACCCGGAACAAGGATGAGAGTGGCATCTCTCCTGGAAATCACCGAGCGCAGGCAAAGGGAAATGGAAGCCATTGTCAAAATAACCACTGCCTTACGTTCAGCACAGACACGTGCCGACATGTTACCGGTTGTTATAGATCAGTCGATGGATTTGCTGAAGGCTGACGGAGGATCATTAGCCATGCGTGACACGGTAACCGGTGAGACATTAATTGAAATTGCAAGGGGTAAATGGGCGCCCTGGAACGGCGTGCGGTTGACACCGGGCGAAGGAGTGAGTGGCTATGTCATTGATACGGGGCAGCCTTATCTGAACAATGAAATGCTATCCGATAAACGTTTTGCAAGACCGGAGTTGATTGGCGATTTTCGGGCCGTTGCCTGCGTACCTCTTATTGCACAGGGTCAGACGATTGGTGCAATCTGGATAGGCCGGAAATCACTTATTGCTGAATATGAGGTACAGTTGCTGACAGCAATTGGAGAGATCGCTGCAAATGCCATCCACCGGGTTACACTCTATGAACAGACCGAACAGCGTTTGCAGCGCCTTTATGCATTGCATGCCATTGATATGGCTATCAGCGCGAGCCTCGATCTTAGGGTAACACTCAATATTCTGCTTGAACATGTCACGACCCAGCTTCATACAAACGCTGCAACCGTGCTGTTGTTTAACCCTTATACGCAAACTCTGGAATATGCTGCAAGCCGCGGTTTTCGTTCACGTTCGATAAAAAAAACCCGGCTGAAGCTGGGAGAGGGACATGCGGGTAAAGCTGCTCTTGAGCGCAGGATAATAAGCATATCCAATGTCCTGAAAACGGATGACCCTTGTATCCGGACTCAAATACTTGCAGGCGAGGTATTTATTGCACACCACGCCGTACCGCTCATAGCAAAAGGACAGGTAAAGGGAGTACTGGAGGTATTTCACAGGTCGCAGCTTGTTCCTGACCCCGAATGGCTGGAATTCTTTGAATCGTTAGCAGCCCAGGCTGCCATAGCAATAGACAATGCTTCGCTTTTTGATGAACTGCAGCGCTCGAATACCGAGCTTACCCTTGCATACGATACTACCCTTGAAGGCTGGTCACATGCACTAGATATGCGTGACAGGGGAACGGAGGGGCATACGATACGTGTTGCAGAAATGACCTTACAGCTTGCTCGAAGCATGGGCATGAGCGACATAGAACTCGAACATATCCGGAGAGGGGCCTTATTGCACGATATCGGCAAGATGGGAATCCCGGACACCATTCTGCTGAAACCAGGCCCGCTGTCAACCGAGGAATATCAGATAATGTGCAAGCACCCTGTTTATGCATATAACATGTTATCGTCAATATCCTTCCTGCGGCAGGCTTTAACTATTCCTTACTGCCATCATGAGAGGTGGGATGGTAGAGGCTATCCCCGCGGGTTAAGTGGAGAACAAATACCTCTTGAGGCACGAATTTTTTCCGTGGTGGATGTATGGGATGCACTCAGGTCGGACCGTCCGTACCGTTCGGCATGGACCGAAGAAAAAGCCCTGGACTTTATCCGTGAACACACTGGAAAGTACTTTGATCCAAAGGTTGTAGAAGCATTTTTAAAGATAGTTAAATAAGAAAAACCTTTTTATATCCGGAAACGGCGCTGAAGAAACTCCGTGAGAGGAGCAATCGGCTGAGGGTCTCGGGATGGGCCACGATTACGGCTGAAGACAAAGAAATCATGTTGGGCATTAATCAGGATGTCCTCAGGGAAGAGGAGGAACTTGACGGCTGCTACGTCCTCCGGATACCCGGTTGGCAGTTGATCGAATTGATAACGATGGTCACAATCTTTTTTCATAAATCCTGTATTTTTTATACAACCTTCCGCCTATCATCTCAATCAGCCTCTGGACCGGGATATTGTCTTCGAGTATCCATGAGAAATCCACGCGTTTATAGCCGCCTTTTTTTACTCCTTTGAAAGCCTCCCGGAACATGATGGCGTCTACTCCTTTGTTTCTGTATTCCGCTTTTGTCCCGAGCAAAAGCATTCTGAGGTCTTTTATCTTTTTTGAATAGTAAAGGGCCTTCACAATACTTAGCGGATTTACGCTTCCTTTCATATGTTTCAGTACGAAATTAAAATCCGGCAATAAACCCAGGAAGCCGACGGGCTTGTTATCTTTTTCAGCGATTATCGTCATGTCGGGATCTAAAACGGTCTTAAGATTATTGCCAAGGTGAACAACTTCTTCATCCGTCAAGGGTATGAACCCCCAGTTTTTCCCCCAGGCGGAATTGTATACCTCTTTGAATATCATCATATCGCGTTCGAACATTTTTTTATCGATCCGCCTTACGGTAATTCCGAACTTTTCAGCTATTTGAGCGACCCTGAGAATTTTATTTGGAAGTTCCTCGGGAGTATCGAGTATATAAGCGAAAAGGTCTTTTGCTTTTTTCATGCCATAGTGTTCCATGAGGTCGTGATAATAAGGCGAATTGTAAGGCATCATGAGCATCGGCGGGCTGTCAAACCCTTCAAGCAGCAGGCCGCATTCCTCATTGGTTGAGAAGTTCATGGGACCCCGCATGATTTCCATCCCCTCGTTCCCGAGAGTTTCGGCGGCCTTATTCAGTAATGCATCGGAGACGGCATAATCATTCACAGACTCGAAGAAGCCGAAAAAACCGGATTTTTCATTATGGAACTCGATATGCCTCTGATTTACGATAGATGCTATCCTGCCGACAGTTTCTCCGCTTTTTTGTGCAAGGAAATACCTTGCCTTTGCATGAAGGAAGAAAGGATTTTTGTCGGACAATTGCTTTTTAATTTCCGGTTTTAAAAGAGGAACATAAAAAAGGTCTTTTGAATACAGCTTATCGGGAAGGCGAATAAAGTCTTTCAGGTCTTTCCCTGATCGGATTTCAATGACTTGAATGTTTTTTACGGTCATCAGTCTATAAACATAAAATCAATAAAAAGATTGTCAAACTTTTGTTTTCGATTGTTGTCATTCCGACATGCGGGAATGACAACTTAACTGCGCTTAGTCGTAGTCTGTTTGGTTTGGTAGTTGCCGGAAATTATTTCCCGACAATTTTATATGATTCCGAGCTTTTTCCCGACTTTTTTAAATGCGGCTATCACGATATCAAGATGTTCGTCCGTGTGTGTCGCCATGTAGCTTGTCCTGATCAACGCCATCCCGTTTGGTACGGCGGGAGTGACGGCCACATTGGCGAAAACACCTTCTTCCTGGAGCATGACAGCCATCAAAAACGCTTTCTCATCTTCACCGACAAAAATAGGAATGATAGGCGTCTGGCTGTTGCCCACCTTAAATCCGAGTTCTCTAAAGCTCTCCAGCATCCTGTTTGTGTTTTTCCAGAGCTGTTCCCTCCGCTCAGGTTCATTTTCGATAATGTCGATTGCGGCGCTTACGGATGCAACCGATGCAGGAGGAGGGCTTGCACTGAAGATCAAAGACCTTGCAAGGTGTTTTATATAATGGATTATATCGGCGTCTCCTGAAATAAAACCGCCGATGGAAGCGAGAGATTTGCTATAGGTGCCCATGACGAGATCAACATCGTTTTCAAGGCCGAAATGTTCCGCGGTACCTCTGCCTGTTTTCCCAAGCACGCCGATGCCGTGGGCGTCATCAACCATGAGGCGAGCTTCATATTTTTGCGTGAGTTCAACAATATGCGGCAGTTTTGCAATATCGCCTTCCATGCTGAAAACCCCGTCGACAACAATAAGTTTTTCCCTGTCTTCATATTCTTTCAGGACCCTTTCGAGGTCCGCCATATCGTTGTGTCTGAATTTCTTGATTTCGCCAAAGGAGAGTCTGCATCCGTCGATAATGCTTGCATGGTCCATCTTGTCTATGATAACGATATCATCTTTGCCCACAAGGGCGGAAATGACTCCCAGATTTACCTGAAAGCCGGTGGAAAAAATGAGCGCAGCTTCTTTCCGCATGAAGCGGGCGAGTTTCTCTTCGAGCCGCACATGGATATCCAGTGTGCCGTTGAGAAACCGTGAACCGGCGCAACCGGTCCCATATTTCTTAATTGCTTCAATAGCCGCCTCTTTTACTTTAGGATGATTTGTAAGACCAAGGTAGTTATTGGAGCCGACCATGACCATCTTCCTGCCGTCAAGGATTACTTCGGGGTCCTGCGCACTTTGAATGGTCCTGAAAAAAGGATATAGGCCGTGAGATATAAGCTTTTTTGCCTTGTCGAATTTGAAGCACTTGTCGAAGATATCAGTAGATTTTTTTATAGCCATCTGTGAATCCTGTACCAATCCGCCGTCCATTTTATTCCTTCCTTTAATCCAACTTTCGGTGTAAAACCGATTTCCTCCATAGCCTTTTTTGAGTCGCATATCCAGTAGGCATGCTGAAAGTCTTTTATCCTGTCTCTGTTTATTATCCCCTGCCTGTTTATCCTTTCCCCAAGGAAAGCAAAAAAGGGCATTAAGCATTTCGGCGCCCGCAACGCTCTTGCTTTAACATTAAGCGCGGAGGATCTTTCCATGGCTATTCGTTCGCCCGTGTAAAATTCGTCATCACATAGAAAATATGTTCCGTCTTCGGATGCTCTGCTCTCGGCACATAATATAATACCATGAACGAGGTCTTCAACATAAAGTAATGAATAATAACATTTTCCAAGATCAAAGAAAAAACCGTTTTTTATCATTCTAAACATCACAAGCATGTCTTTATCCCTCGGACCGTAAACTGCCGGGGGTCTCAGGATGGTAACCGGAAAGGCGTCCCTGTATTTAAGAACGGCTTT
>JBAZWR010000045.1:0-17312 GCA_041660325.1 Thermodesulfovibrionales bacterium
ATCAGGGACTAATGGGTATCTCCGCAATCCTGGGGCATAATTTTTCCGTATTCCTGAAATTCAGGGGCGGCAAAGGTGTTGCCACAAGCCTCGGCGTGCTTATCATCTATTCTCCGACGCCGGCGCTTCTTACTATTGCTATATGGCTCATTGTCGCAATTTTTACGCGCTATTCCTCTCTCGGGGCCATTATATCGTTCGCCCTCCTGCCGTTAAATATTTATCTCTTCGACTTCGAAAACAAGGGAAAACTGTTTATCGCGGTTTTCATCTCCGTGTTTATTATCATCCGGCATCGCGACAATATCATGAGGCTCTTGAAAGGTGCGGAGAGGAAAATAGGACAACGGGCATGAAAAAATTCCGTATCTTTTTTATCTTATATCTTCTGTCCGTCCCTTCTTTTTCGCTTGGAGAAGATCTGTATGAAGACCAGCTTAACAGGGGTATAAAAAATTCCGAGCCTTATTCATATCTACTCATTCAGCAGTCAAAGACGGACCGCGTCCGGGCCGGAAGCCTTCTGAAAGAAGCCCAACGGTATTCCCCGGATTTCCCGCCCGTTTATTTCGAACTATCAAAGACGAGCTTCAGCTTAAAAGCCCCGGGTTTATTTGAGACCTTCGATTACATCAGACAGGGAATAGACGCTTATAAACGGAATTTCTGGTGGTCCTTTATGCTTTCCGCTTCTCTCTTTACCGGTATAATCCTGTCCTTTATTGTCTCAATTTTTATACTTATTCTTGTTAGAGTCCCCGGAGATATGCCGCTGTTTTTTCATGATATCAAAGAAACCAGGAACCGGTTATTGCTTCTCCTGTCTTTTGTCTTTGCACTATTGGGACCGCTTTATCTGTTAGGCTGCCTGCTCATGCTTATTATTTTCTATAGAGGCAAATGGGACAGGATCGTCTTCTATCTGTATATTCTGTTCCTTTTCCTTTTACCCTGGGTGCTGAATGTCTTTTCACTGGTTCTCGATACATCAGCCTCGGGAGCATTTAAGGCAATTGTCCGTGTGAATGAATCAAAAGGTAATGCCTATGCGCTTTCTCTCTTAAGAGACGGGAAAGACCCTGCCGAGATCTTCTCCTATGCGCTCGCTTTGAAGCGTGAAGGAAAATACGATGCGGCGATAGAAAGCTACAATAAGCTGGTCCGGACGAGCCCCGAACCCCGAACGTACAATAACCTTGCTAATTGTTATTTCGCCATGAATAATTTTGACAAGGCAAAAGAACTATATATGAAATCCAAAGAATTAAAGCCGCTTCCTTCCGCGCTGTACAATCTCAGCCAGGCATACAGAGAAACATTCGTTTTTGATAAAGGCGATGAATACTTTCTATCTGCACAGGCGCTCAACCGTGAAGCGGTTTCACAATTCAGGGCAATTGCGGGACGGAATCCGAACAGATTTGTAATTGATGAAACCCTGACTTTTTTTGAAATGTTGAAATACATTCAGCGGAAAACCGTCCGTTCATCTACTTTTGGGTTTTCGGTTTTACCTCCTTTAGCAATGCCGTTCATTGCATTTTTTATGGCCGTTTTCTTTTTCATTTCAGACAGTCGGTTTAAAGGCTGGGCTTACCGTTGCAAACGGTGCGGGAAAATCCTGTGCAGCAAGTGCGAAAAACATATCCTGTGGGGCCATATGTGTTTGCAATGCTACAGGTCCCTTGTGAAAATTGAAGAACTGGATGCAAAGGAAAGGGTTGCCCGGCTCCTTACCGTATATGAGCACCGGAAGAAGAAACGGTTCGTCATTAAGATTATCTCGTTCCTGTTGCCGGGGTTGGCGCAGATATATGCAGGGAATGTCCTGCAAGGTCTCATTTTCCTGTGGCCTTTTCTCCTGTTCCTTTTCATTCCGGTGATGAATACCGTATTTACCATAGAGATGTCGGGTTTCTCGCATTTCTGGATTAACCTGTTGTCCCTGATTTTTCTTTTCATAATATATGTGCTGTCTAATATCGTTACAAGACGGAGGATTGCAAAGGGATGGCTTTAGAAGGATCTCTCAAGGATTTCGGGTTTGCCGATATTCTTCAGCTTATCTTTTTCCAGCGAAAAACCGGCGTGCTTACTATCGAGGGCAGGCTGGATAAGGTAAGGCTGCTTTTTATTGACGGAAACATATCGGGAGCCGAGTCTAAAAGAAGGATAGAAGCGAACAGGCTCGGCAAGGTGCTCGTGAAAAAAGGCGTTCTAAATGAAGAAACTCTTCGGACGGTCCTCACTGAACAGAAAAGCACTAACGTCAAAATTGGCAACTTCCTTATCAGGAAAGGACTTGTAGACAAGAAAGAGGTTGAGGAAATACTTATCGGCCAGATAAAAGAAACAGTCGTTCAGATATTCAACTGGAAAGAGGGGGCCTATGATTTCACGCCTCAGGCTATACCTGCGGACAAGGATGTTCCCATATCAATCGATACACAGCACATTCTCATGGAAGGACTGCGGATTGTAGATGAGTGGACATCGATTGAGGGAAAGATCACACTGGATGTTGTCTTTATAAAAAAAGCCGGAAGCGCTGCGGAACTGAATGAGGAAGAGCAGGAGTTCCTCCTGCTTATAGACGGGGAAAATGATGTAAGCACGATTATTGATATTTCGGGCAAGGACGATTTTTTAGTCTCAAGGACTTTAGTTTCACTCCTTGAGAAGGGAGTTATTGAGGCAAAAGAGGCCCTGCCTGTTATCACTGAAGCGCCTGTCATCGAGACGGTAAAGACCGGCTTTCCCCTGCGTTTTCTCCCGCTTCTGGTTGTTACGATTGCCTTTATTTTTTCCTCCCTTTCCGTTTTCATAGACTCCAATCAGGTATTCAACAGATTCCGCGCATCGCGGGATATTGATGATCTCAGGTTTAAGATTGAAACCTATCGGTTTCAACATGGTTCGTTTCCTGAAACCCTTGACATGGTTGAAGTGAAACATGATCCCTGGGGGAACCCGTATATCTACAGACAAGACAGACATTCCTTTAGCGTTTTAAGTTCCGGAACGGACGGCAAAGAGGGGACCGGAGATGATATTTATTAGATGAAGGCTGTCGTACTCCTGAGCGGCGGGATCGATTCCGCTACAACCCTTGCAATCGCAAAAGCGGAAGGTTTTCAAATATATGCCCTGAGTTTCGATTACAACCAGAGACATAAAAGAGAGCTTGAATCTGCAAGGATGGTTGCATCCGCTCTGGGAGTGGAAAAACATCTTGTCATTTCCTTTGATTTGAGAGGAATCGGCGGGTCGGCCCTGACCTCTGATATTGAAGTACCAAAAGTAAGAATGAAGGATTCATCCATCATCCCTGTAACATACGTTCCTGCCCGCAATACGATTTTTCTTTCCTTTGGCCTTGCATGGGCGGAGGCGCTTGAGGCCGGACATATATTTATTGGCGCCAATGCAATAGACTACAGCGGCTATCCCGACTGCAGACCCGAGTATCTAAAGGCTTTTGAAGAGATGGCAAACCTTGCCACAAAGATATCGGTTGAAGGCGTCTTGCGATTCGCCATTAAAGCTCCCCTCGTTTCAATGAAGAAATCGGATATTATCCGGGAAGGCACAAGACTCGGTCTTGATTATGCATTGACCTGGAGCTGCTATGACCCGCAGCCAAAATATGTTCGGGGTCCGGAGTTCGGCGAAATGATTCCTTGCGGACAATGCGACAGTTGCATTATCAGGGCAAAGGGATTTGAGGAGGCGGGGACAAAGGACCCTTTAGTGACCTCAAACGTTGCATAAACGGCAGGACAGACACGATGAAAAGTCTTATAATGCGACAAAGGATTATATTCAGAACACATAAATGCAGATCTAACCTGCGGTGTCTTTCACAAAAAGGCCGTATCGCCGCATTAAAGTACATTAAGGTGTCGCTACAAGATCTTTTCATCGCATCAGCCCTGCCGTTTGTAATAAGTTTTTGCAACCGGCGAGTAGCCCGTTGATTCAGCTAAGAGGTCATCATCTTGTCTGCCTTCACTTCTATAACGGAGAAGGATACGGCCCTGAATTTGTTGATAACCTTCGTGGAATTCGATGCAGGGCGGAGGCGGGTGAACTGATAGAAGTTGCCTGCGGACCTGACGACATCTGTACGCTATGCCCATATCTCAGAGCCGGCAAATGTCTTTATACCGTAGCTGCTGATACGGAAATCACTGAGATGGATCAGGCAGCGGTCGGTTTGTTGAAGGTAACAACCGGCGAGAGAGTTCTTTGGCGGAATTTAAAAAAGAACATCCCGGAGATATTCGGTATATGGTCGAAAAAATACTGTGAAGGCTGCGACTGGCTAAAGGCATGTGAGAAAGATGCGCAATTCAAAGAATTAACCCATCAGTTGCATATAATAAAAGGCTGACCTTGTTTTGCAGCGGTTAGGTTATTTTTGCATGAAACAACTTAAAATCAATTCTGATGAGATACAAAAGGCGATGGAGGATATTACAAGGGACTCCTTTGACTATTTTTTCGATACCGACACGGGCGAGGTCATCACCTTTTCCGAAGAGATTTTGAATGAGGTTAAATCCAGGCTTTATGACGGCGATTCCGAAGATATAGACGAAGACATTGAGTATATTGAATTCGATGAGGAGCCGGAAATCCCTGATTGGATGGAAGACGAGGTCGAGCTGGCGATTGAGATATTATTTGACGTCGTTGAGAGATATGTCAGGATACCGGAAAGGGCGTCTTCGGCAGCGTTTCAGGCCATGACTGAATTCATTGATACGGTAGAAGATCAAAATCTCAAGGATTTACTTGTTGTTTCACTGGAAGGGAAAGGAGCCTTTAGGAGGTTCAAAGACGTCCTCATTGGTTATACGAAAGAGAGGAAAAGATGGCATGGCTATAATGCAAAGGCCGCCAAAAAAGAACTCATCCAGTGGCTGCATTCTATCGGAGTAGAACCGATATAGCGATTGTGTTTGAAAGCCTGTTTTTGATAAACTTAACTATATTGATAATTTCTTAAATATTTTTCTTTCATTTTTCTCAACACCATGAATTACGGAAAATTGCTTAAGGCATTTAAAAAGAAGAAAGTCCTGGTTATCGGAGATTTGATACTTGACCGCTATATTTGGGGCAAGGTAAGCAGGATATCTCCCGAGGCGCCCGTTCCTATCGTCGAAGTTACAGACGAGATCTTCAACCTCGGGGGCGCTTCGAATGTGGCGAACAATATCATTTCACTTGGAGGTCAGGCAACCATAGTGGGTGTGGCAGGAGGAAATGACAGAGGCGGAGAAATCCTCCGGAAGATGTTTAAGGCAAGGGGTATGCGGTTTGATGGAGTGTACTGGAGCGCACGGCCTACGACAGTCAAGACGCGAGTTATAGCCCACAGCCAGCAGGTAGTGCGGTTCGACCGGGAAGATAAAAACAGGGTTGAAGGCAAGGCGCTGAAAAGCCTTCTGAATTATTTGCGCTTTGAGGTGCAGGAGCATGACGCCGTTATTATCTCCGACTACAAAAAAGGCGTCATATCATCCGTACTTGTACGTGAAGTCCTGAAAATCACAAGGCCTGAAAATATCTTTGTATCCGTTGATCCAAAGGTAGGGCACTTTCATTGCTACAAAAATGTCTCACTGATAACACCTAATGTTCATGAGGCGTCCCAGGCTTCAGGCATAGAGATTAAGGATGAGAAATCTCTCATCAATGCGGGCCGGGCACTGTTAAGGAAGATATCCTGCGATGCGGTCCTGATCACCCGGGGGGAACACGGCATGAGCCTCTTCAGGAAAAACAATGTGGTGCACATTCCCACTGTTGCAAAAAATGTTTATGACGTCACCGGCGCCGGAGATACCGTCATTGCGACCTTTACACTTGCTTATGCGGCAGGCGCAAGCATGGAAGAGGCGGCGGTTATAGCGAACCATGCCGGAGGCATCGTTGTGGGTGAAGTCGGAACAGCGGTTGTGACGCCGGAACAGTTAGATAAATCATTGAGAGAAAACGGCGGTTTAAAAATACGGGAATTCTCCTGCAATTAAGGCGCCCTGCCTTTAATTCATCCCAATAAATATGACAAAAGCCATAGCGCTTCTATCAGGCGGACTCGACAGCACACTTGCAATCCTTGCGGTTCTCAAACAGGGGATTGAGGTGAAGGCCGTCCAGTTTGTTACGCCTTTTGACATCGAGGTGTCCGACCTATCTTCGGCTTTAAATGACCCGCATCCCCTGGGTGGAAGATTCGGCTTTGATGTCGAGGTCCGCCGCTTAGGCGATAAATTTCTTGACATGGTAAAAAATCCCAAACACGGTTACGGAAAAAACATGAATCCCTGTATCGACTGCAGGATACTGATGCTGAAGGAAGCAAAAGAGCTGATGCAAAAGACAGGGGCGGAATTCATAGTGACCGGCGAGGTCCTTGGCCAGAGGCCTATGAGCCAGAAAAAAGACATGCTCTATCACATAGATAAAGAGGCCGGCGTTGTCGGTTCCGTGTTGAGGCCGCTCTGCGCCAAACTTCTGAGGATTGCAATTCCTGAAGAAAAAGGGGCCGTAAACAGAGAATTGCTCTATGCCTTCAACGGCCGTTCAAGAAAACCCCAGATGGCGCTTGCAAAGGAATTCGGCCTTGAAGATTATCCTTTACCGGCCGGAGGCTGCCGTCTTACCGACCCGGTATTTTCCGCTAAATTAAAGGACCTTCTGGCAAATAATCCCTCGCCTGCCATGAGAGATATTGAACTCTTGAAAATCGGCAGACACTTCCGTCTGTCTCTTTCCTGCAAAATCGTTGTCGGCAGAGACGAGAGCGAGAATGAACGCATTCAGTCTTTGGCTTCCAAGAGCGACTGCCTGCTTAAGGTCGAAGGCTGCGGCAGCCCGACAACTCTGATAACAGGCGGAATAACCGATGAGCGTATCAGGATCGCTGCTTCAATCTGCGCCCGGTATTCCGACGAAAAGAATTTAGAAGCGGTAGATGTCAGAGTTAACATGGAGGGCAATAATTTCGTAATACGGATAATCCCGGCGGATGATATTTCCCTTAATAATTACAGGATAAATTTGTCAAAGCAAAACAAGCCGATAAAAACGAGGCCCGGACTTACTAATGAGGTCATTAGTTAAACCTAACAAATGTAATAGATAAGATCTAATAGTGTGTGCCTTGTTTACAACCTTACCCTTGAAGACTTCTTTTTTGGTTCATGTCGATATCCCCAGCTTGCTGAGCAGGGCATTCACCCGCTCATAAGCATCTCTCTGTATCCGTTCCTGTTCGTCCGGATCATTTATCTCCTCAAAGTCAGCAACGGACTTCGGGCCAAATGCCTTTTCAGAGGAGAACTGTCCTGCGATCTTCCGCAAACCCTCTTTGACTATGCCGTGATGCAGGTGTGGTTTGAATTCCTCTGCAAGCGCATCGATCCCGCCTGGATAGTTCAGCAGGCAATAATAGATGTCCCAGGCGTCCTTTTCCTTCATGCGGGTCTCCATGGCCATGCCCTTCATTACAAAGAACGGCACGATAGAGGCAACTCGCACGGTCACTGCATCATGGGCGCCATCGGGAAGCGTTCCTTCGATCCTGATCTCTTGTGACATCTCAAAGGCAAGATCGCAGCCCCTCACCTTGCGGGCCTGTATGCCTTGCACTTTCTGATGGCGATGGCTTTTTGAAGTTCCTTCGTACTCACCGGCCAGAAGATCGATCTGAACCTTGACCTCATGGTCGCCGACTTTCACAGACCTGAAAAAGATGAATGGCTGCTCTCCCTGCTGATAACCCCTGCTTTTGAGGAGTTCCAGGATCATCTTGTATCCAGCCGCTTGTATCTTCTGATGGTTTAGGGCAAGGTCCACGTCCATGCTACCGACATGAGGGCTGCTATGGTGAGGCAACAGGACCTCAGGAACCCAGCCGCCGATCAGGACAATATCATCCTTGTATTCGCCGAGAAGGTGTACCAGTTCTATAAGAACAGAGCGTGCAGCCTCCACACCTTCGGCTGTATAGTCCCGCCGCGTTACCATATCATCTCTCTTTTGACCATTTTGGTTTTATCACATCTCTCAGTATGGCTTCCGCAGCCTCTTCTCCTCTGCCTTTATACCCTTTCAGGTCAAGGTATATCTGCAAAGGGGAGACAATCCTAATATCTTCAATCACCTGCATGCCGTAAAAGACCCCTTCATCATAAGGCCCGAGGAGCATTACATTCGCTCCGCTTTCTACTTCTTTCAGATTCAGTAATGATGCCATATTCTCTCTGGTGTTATACACGTAAACCATTGCGCGGGTGTAGCGCACGGCAGGAGCAAAACGTGCGGCACCGGAGAAGCCTGTCAGGGCATACTCAATGCCCTTCTCGCGGCAGACCTTCGCCAAGTCGGATTCTATTTCGGGAATGCTCTTCAATGAATAATAATTCCGCACTTCGTTCTTCCGGTACGTGTATGTATTGGCCCACTCTTCAAGAAGCATCCATGGTGCTGTAAGTGAAAAGCCGTCCTGCTTCGTGATCCACTCACGATCAAGAATGAGTTTCTTCACGTTGGCAACCTGTCCCAGGCTGACCCGTGCTTCATCAGCAAGGTCCTGTGTCTTCCAGACCCTTCCGGGATTGTTCAGCAGCACCCGCAGGACACGCGAAGACTTCGGAGAAAAGAGCGATACAAGGTCTCTCCTCGTCGTGAAAGGATTTGGCTTTCCTGTCTGCTCAATGTACACCTGTCCAAACGAAAGATAACAGTTGCCGGCAAAGTCCAGATAGCCGACGCCGTCTTTCATGCAGATCTCTGCTGCCTGTGGAGATATGTAGGGAGCCATGAAGATAAGGTAAGCATTTGGGAAGGTATTCCGGTACCGGATCAACTGATTGACTGCATCACGGGCCAAGCGCGGCTGGCCGTTGTTTTTTACCTCAACGAGGAGATCTTGTTTTTTGTCACCGAGGGCGAGGTTAAGCAGAAGGTCTACCCCGTCTTGCTCCCGCTCGATAGAGTTGACCTTCAGGAATGGTATTTTTTCGAGAGCGTCCCTGAGGGCTTTTTCAGCCTTAACCTCAATTTTATCTGATTCTATTTTCATTTTATTTGCCATTTTCAACACTTGCTGAAAATAATTATCTCAGTGAAAGGTCCCTATTGTCAAGGATTATTTTCACTATAGTCAATACTTTCAGCAATTGCTGAAAACTATATTTGTAACGAAATATGCGGGCAGCACAACAAACCTATTGTTATTTAAGGCTATTTTTCTTGCGCCCTCGTTTGGGCGTGGTCTCGATTCCACTGCTGGCTACTCCCCTCGCAAGCAGACGGACGCAGACCTGATAGTCTTCCTCGGCGTTCACCATATATTTCTCGGAAAGATTGTCGAGATTCAGGCCGACTTTTTCATAGAGGAGCTTACCCTGCTCATAGATGCCGGAACGTTTGCAGTAGCGGAGCCACTCTGCGAGGGTCGCATCATTAGGCTGTTCCCTTAATAATTACAGAATGAATTTGTCAAAGCAAAACAAGCCGATAAAAAAGAGGCCAGGACTTACTAATGAGGTCATTAGTTAAATCTTACAAATCTAATAGATAAGATCTAAGTTTACAGACACGTCAGATTAAGTATCATTTCAAGACTCCACTGAGGAAGAGAGGTTTCGTATCATTCAAGACCTATTTCTCTTTCTGCCTAAAGTTGACATTCACAGCATTTCATCCAAAATTCTGGATACACCTGCAAGTCCGCACCGCCGACATCACGCCAAGAACGTTTGTTTGCGATCGTAACGGTCAGCGCTGACATCTTCGAAGCTGTCCTCAATAAAGGGGCATGAGACGTTCGGTAGGATAACGCCAGATATGCTTATTGCCCAATAAAATCAAGTTAAGCCATATTTTATGGGTCTAGTCAAATTATTTTCGTATGATTATGATAATGTTCTGAATATCCCGCAAACTCTTAGAAGACAAAGCATAATATCAATAGCGTTTACACTATTATGTTTATTACTATTGGGGATAATCAAAGCGCGCATCAGTTTCGAGCCCTATGATATATGTCAATATTGTATCTGACGCATTTGATGAAGTGCTTATGATTTTGGCAAAAGTTGAACGTTATGCTGTGGCCCTACCGATTTGTCAAAATCATCAAAACAAATCATCAGATCAAAATTGCCAAAACTATCAGCAATTTAATAGAATATGGCCGTGGATAAGATTCATTCTGCATGTCGGAGCCAATATGAAGGGGATAACGACAGATTGTATTTTAAATTAACAACCTTCACCACTAAATTATGCGTAACCGTTAGTGAGAGATTCATGAAAAATGCTGAAAACGTTGAATTAAATAGAACCAGTCCCTTATACTCGTTGCCATACAGGACATTATGAAGGAATCTATTATAAATACAGCTCTCAACAAAAAACGCTATGGTGTGTACTATACACCAACTAAAATTAGTTGTATACTGTGCAATTGGGCTATACGTTCTCACAAAGACAATATTTTAGAGCCCAGTTTCGGTGGATGTGGTTTCCTTGAAGCTTCAAAGGAAAGACTCATTGCCCTTAGCAATCGGAGGCCTAATTATAGTCTTTTTGGTTGCGATGTTGATATAAATGCATTTAATCATCTTTCTGAAAAAATTGGCCCGAGTGATTTAACGGCACGTTTTCTATTGATAGACTTCTTGCAGACAGAACCTACTGATTTTCTGGTGAATAAGTTCGAAGTTATTATTGGTAATCCACCTTATGTGTCCCACCACAATATGCCCAGAGATCAAAAAGAAAGTGCAGTGAGACTTATTAGATCTGAAGGTGTTTCTTTGCATGGAAGAGCAAGCCTATGGGCGTATTTTATTCTACATAGCCTTCGGTTTCTTAAAGAAGGCGGTCGAATGGCATGGATACTACCTATAAGCTTTCTTTATGCCGATTATGCGTCTTCAGTAAAGAATGTTCTTGAGGCAGAATTTAGTCGCTTACTAGTTATTTCATCGCGTAAACGTATTTTTTTATCCGAAGGTAGTGATGAAGATACAATTATTTTATTAGCTGAAGGTTTGCGTAAAGGCCCTGCCGAAAAAGGTCTGGAAATATACTTTGCAGATGATGTGCTGTGTGAACTCGATAAGCTGGTTGAAGCCTGGTCCACGAAGAAACTGGACACCTCATCACTTCAGGATCGAATTGGGTACTCCTTGCTTTCCAGAAATATATTAAATGCCTATAAAACTCTACTGATCAATGAGCAAACTAGGCGGCTTGGTGATATTGTTGAAATTCTGATTGGCATGGTAACAGGTGATAATAGATTCTTTGTAATTAATAAGAATATTTCTAAAGAGCTGAAACTTTCCGATGGTGCCACAAAGTTTGTTTTAGCGAAATTCAATATGGTCCACGGTATTAAATTAGAACAATGTGATTTTAAAAAGGCGCGAGACAATAATATGCGTTGTCTCTTAGTAAACACGGATAAAATGCGACGTAATAGTCCTTTATATCGCTATATTACGAATTATCCGGAAGAAAAACGAAAACATAATAGAACATTTGAAAAAAGGGATATATGGTGCAAACCTGACGATGGACGTATACCGGATGCTTTCTTTCCCTACATGCATCATACTGGACCGCGGATTGTACTAAATGATGCAGGGGCAAATTGTACAAACAATATCCATCGGCTCTATTTTAAATCTGGATATGATAGCATTCAAAGAAAACTCGTCTGCATTTCAATGCTAACTAGCTTTAGCCAGCTTTCTGCTGAATTAGCAGGCCGTTCATATGGTTCAGGCGTTTTGAAGCATGAACCGTCAGAAGCAAGGAATATCGCATTCGTGATGCCACAGTCGTACCGCGCTCGCGATGTCGAGGAGAGCTTTGAGAGAATTGATAATTTCTGTCGGATGGGGTTTTGCAACAAAGCGAGATCATTGGCAAATGCTTTTATACTGAAAGAGGTTATCAAGAAATACGGTGAAGATATAATTGAAGGCTTTGAAGAAGAACTTGCTAACCTGAGGACGAGACGGTATAGTACCGAAACAGATAAGGCGCAAGCATGAATCAAAAAGATAAGGCAAATACACTTCGCGAGAAATTACTCCAAGTTCTGAATAAGGGCCGAATCGACTATGAGGCGATTTTGGAATTATCATCACAGTTGGTTCGGCTTGATCCAGAGTTTGTTAGATTTTCTGTAGATGCTGCTCATATCAGTAAGCTAGGTCGGGAGCTTGTAGGGCGACAGGAAACTGCTGTCTCCGAACTCGTAAAGAATGCCTATGACGCTGATGCTCGTGTAGTAGAGTTGATTTTTGAGGATAGTGACATACCAGGCGGCCGCTTATCAATCCTTGATGACGGTCACGGAATGACAAGAGATGAGCTTATTAATGGCTTCATGCGAATATCTACCACAGATAAGATTCACAATCCCGTTTCACGCTGGTATAAACGACAGCGCGCGGGTCGCAAAGGAATAGGACGGTTTGCATCGCAAAGACTGGGAAATAGCCTCATGCTTGCGACAAAGACTGCAGACACTCCCGGAGCTTTGCGTATTGACATCGACTGGGATATTTTTGTTCCGGACAAAGAAATATCTGAGATCAGGAGCAAAATTGAGACTGCATCTTTTTCAAAGGATCATGGCACGCTATTAAGAATTCAGAATCTAAGGGATGCGTGGACAGAGGCACAAATACGGAAGGTCTATCGCTATATTTCTGATCTCATACAGCCATTCCCTTTGTCCAAGGAATTGAAGGCCAAAAAGAATGACCCAGGGTTTGCCGTGACTTTTTATAAGCAAATAGGCAATGAGCTTTATATAATCGCCGATGAAGAGACGATGATCTTCGACCATGCCTTGGCTGTTATTGATGGTCAAGTTGATGGTCACGGTCGCGGTAGTTGGTCAGTCTTGTCTGATCGATACGATATAAAAGAAAAAGATATGCCTATTGGTCCTGACAGGGAGAGGCCTGAGTTAGCATATAAGCATCTTCGTAACGTCAATTTTAAGGCCTATTATTTCATTTACCTGTCTGATCTCATACCGGGACAACAACTCAGAAGAATCAGTGATTTGGCACAAACAAGAGGTGGAATTAGGTTATACAGAAATGGTTTCCGTGTTTTGCCTTATGGAGAACCCTATGATGATTGGCTTCGTCTCGATGCTTCTACTAGAGCTCGTGAAATTCTGCCTCCTCACGCCAATAACAACTTTTTTGGTTTTGTCGAGATATACGATCCGAAAGGAAAGTTATTTGAGGAAACATCAAGTCGTGAAGGACTGATAGAAAATGCGCCGTTGAGAGAATTGGTAGAGTTTGTTCATCAGTCATTGAAAGCCGCTGTTCTGAGAATAGCTTCGATTAGAGAAAAGAAGCAAACAGCTAGTCAACCTGATTGGAAACCTAAGATAAAGCCGTTAGAGAGCCTGAGGGATGTTGCAAAAAAGTTAAAAACCAAAGAGGGTGCAGGCAGCAAAGAAGGCTACGGTGGAGAAGAATTTGCTGAAAAGCTGGAATCAATAGCTGATGAACAGGAAAGAATTGAAAAGGAGTACCTCCAAGAGCTTGCTATGCTGCGAGTGCTCGCCAGCTTGGGACTAGCAATTGGACAATTTACCCATGAAATCAGGCATTACAATACAGCATTGCGTGCTGATTGGAACAGCATTTCTCGTTTATTGTCTGGAAGCGCTAAAGTCGAATCTATTGTAGGCAGGATGGATGCTAACTTGAAGACTTTGAAATCTTATACGGCTTATTTTGATAAAACCGTAGCAGATAACGTTTCCAGAGAGTTAGTGCCCATCGAAATTCGGGATGTAATTAACAATTTTTTGAAAGCAACAAAGGGAATTGCTCATCGTTCTGATATAGAGTTCGTTGAACCTGAAATTCGAGGATATGATTTATATACTCGTCCTATGCATCCATCAGAATGGTCCTCAATTCTTTTTAACCTATTCACAAATACACAAAAGGCAATCAAAAGAGGACATATTGAGAAAGGCAAAATACTTATATGTGCTGGTCGTGAAAATGGGCTCGTCTATTTGGAGTTTGCTGATAACGGGGTTGGGATTTCACCAGACATTGAAGATAGAATTTTTGATGCTTTTTTCACGACCACAATCCCTGCGGGTTCGCTTGTCGATGAGATAGAGGAGATTATAGGTACTGGATTGGGCCTTAAGATAGTGAAGGACATAGTGGAAAGCGCAAGTGGTTCGATTGAGCTTGTTGTGCCTCCTGAAGGTTATGAAACTTGTTTTAGGATAGAGATTCCTGAGGCTAAAGAGGAGGAAATACTTGATGATTAGGTATTTGTGTATAGACGATGAAGGATCAGATGTCATTAACCCTATAATGTCGAATCTGAAAGATACAAGCAATGAGGATTTAGATATAATTCACAAAAGACCTCAAGGATTTAATGTTCAGATTGAAGAAATTCAGGACAGAATGAATCAACAAGTGTACGATGGTCTTATTTTAGATTTGCGTCTTGATATGTTTAAGAACCCCGAAGGTGAAAAAGCCAACTATCGAGCATTCACACTGGCTCAAGAAATACGATCTAGAGTAACTGAGGGAAAACTCTTTGATTTTCCGATAGTTTTATGCGCGATGCACGCTAGGATGCGTAAGTCTTACACGACTGATGATACAAGTCATAACCTTTATGATGCGGTGTATGAAAAAGAAACTATTCCTGATAACGCGTCTGAAATTGCTACTGAACTAATTTCACTTGTAAAAGGATACAAAACTATTAAAAAGCAGATAGAGAGCGGGCGGCCACCTTTTTATAAAATAATTTGTCCGGATGGGGTGGCTGACAATACACTTAATTCTTCGATATTAGGCATATTCGAGAAAAAACGGCCTCTGCATGAATATGCCCGGTTTATTCTCAATGAATTACTTAGAGTTCCGGGTCCATTAATTGATGAAACTACTCTTGCAGCAAGACTCGGCATTGACATTGAACAATCCAGTGGCTGGAAAAAACTAAGAGACTTATTGCCACGCAAGACGGCTTATCGGGGCGCATTTAGCGATGGATGGCAAAGATGGTGGTCAATATATATTGAAGAATGGTGGAGGAAATTAAAGTTTAATCCTGGACCCTTAAGCAGAGTTCCAGCTAATGATCGTGTTGATTGTATAAAGAAAGCAACAAAAATAAAGAATATAGTTAAAGCAGACCCTATCGAACAGGGCTACAGCAATCGCTTTTGGACAATCTGTCTTGGATACCATAAGCCTCTGGATCCCGTAGACGGCTTTCTACTGGAAGAAGCTGGAGAAAGAAGGCCGTGGCAAGATAAAGCGTATATTTCTATAAAAGCTGCCCTTGAACGTAAGGATGGGTTGAAGATAAATAGATTAGAACAGGATAGGCTTAGAGAAATTAAGAGAGCAAAAAAATAAATGGGTAAAGTCAATTATTCTGCATTCCATCGTAATACAGCAAAGCATTTAAACGACTTAGCCTCTATCTTTGAGTCTAATGAGATATGCACGGATGTGAGCCCTCTAAGAAAGGCCGCGGTTCAATGTCGCCGAAGTAAAGATAAGGATAAGTACTGGGGATACGATATCGATAGATTGATTTTCTATGTTGGGGCAGCTCGCCATGTTACCCCCAAGGGTGTGCATGACATAATTGTGGCACTTGATGTGTCCGTAAAGGGCGAATGCGGCGAAGCGGCTAGTACCGATGATCCGCTTACTGATTTGACCATCGATATGACGATTCAAGGAAGAACAGATAATAACAAAACGCTCATTTGTACCTGGCACCTCGATAGACATATTGATGTGGACACCTCCGCTGTTCCGAAAGAAGCGCATCCTCGTTATCACTTTCAATTTGGAGGCCGAGGTATGAAGGGTCTTTCTGACCTAGGGGATGCGTTAATATTGGAGCCACCAAGACTTGCACACCCTCCGTTGGATGGAATATTAGCCATTGACTTTGTGCTTTCAAATTTTTGCCCTGACAAGTGGCGACAGCTAAGACAAAATAACCAGTATGTTAACCTTATTATTGAAGCTCAACAACTTCTCTGGAGACCTTATGCGAATGTAATCACATCTGCTTGGAATCCGGTGGGTGAAGAATTGCGCTGGCTTCCTCACCATATCTGGCCACAATTAGTATCTGCATGACCAATATCGTGATGAAATTTGTACCGGGCCATAGAACAGATTCTCCCTTTTATTATATTTCGTTGCATTATTCTTTGCTTCAAATGCATGAAGAATTATTCATAATATAGATACTCGGAGATAATCGATTGGAATTTTGGGATACAGGATATAGGGTCTTGAAATATCAGATTATTACCGAAAGAAGTATACATAAATAACCTGCGATACAAAAATGCAGACTTCTGTGAGGAAGTGATAACAGAATTCTCATCACTGAAGCGTTTATTAGTTGAAATGGTCAACATTTCAACTGACATTGTCTGACAGGTCAAGTAGCGGCAATTACAGTTAAAACCCGTATTGCGGAACAAACCTTTTTCCGTTCATATGCACTTTTATTGATATCCATATCCGCATCATTCGGATTAATATAACCCCATTGCCTCACGGACAAACCGCATTGTTTCCTCTGCAACCTTCCTTGCCTTTGCAGTGCCTCTGTCAGCTACATCGTTTAACAGGTCGGGACTATTCCGCAATTCATTTCTTTTAGTCCAGATCGGTTCCATGACCTTAAAGACATTTTTAATAAGAATCTTCTTGCAGTCAATACACCCGATGCCTGCGGTACGGCATCCGGCTGCAACCTCTTCCTGCTCTTCCCTTGAAGAGAAAATCTTGTGCAGTTGATAGACCGGCGACAATTCCGGATCACCCTTATCCGTCTTTTTTACTCTTGCAGGATCAGTGACCATGGTCCTTATTTTCTGTTCGACCGTTTTAGGCTCATCGGAGAGATATATTGCATTATCATAGCTCTTTGACATTTTTCTTCCATCTATACCCACAACCTTTGGAAATTCCGTGAGCAGAGCCTCGGGTTCGGGAAAGATTTCCTTATATATGTTGTTGAAACGTCTCGCAATCTCACGGCTGATCTCAAGGTGCGGCACCTGGTCGATGCCTACCGGCACATACTTTGCCCTGTATATGATGATGTCCGCGGTCTGAAGCAAAGGATAACCGAGAAACCCGTATGTAGCTAAATCTTTTTCTTTGAGTTCCTGCTGTTTTTCCTTATAGGTCGGGACCCTTTCGAGCCAGCCGAGGGGGGTT
>JBAZWR010000046.1:0-17247 GCA_041660325.1 Thermodesulfovibrionales bacterium
AGGGCAGAGACTTATTTCATACCATTTTTGACTATGTTCGGAGCGCTAAGGAACTGATATGTCTTGAGTTTTATATCTTCAGAAATGATGAAACAGGCGCCGAGCTTGCTTCAATCCTTAAACAAAAGGCCTCTGAAGGCGTCAAGGTGTATATCCTCTATGACCATTTCGGTTCCTTCGATACTCCCGGTAAATTCTGGCAGGAACTCGAAGACGCAGGGGTACGGATAAGGGCGACGCATCCTTTTAAATGGACAATGCCTTTTCATTATGTCCACCGCGACCATAAAAAGCTGATCATAATTGACGGGGTGAAGGCGTTTACCGGCGGATTGAACATTGCCAATGAGTACAGCGGATACCACAGGTTCAAAAAAGTAAAAGGCTGGAGAGACACCGGTATATTCCTTGAGGGACCGATTGCCAAAACCCTCCTCGATATATTCAAAAGAAGCTGGGAGATATGGAAAGGCGGACCGATTGACTTCAATAAATCTATTGAGCCCTTTGAAGACGGCATACCCGCGATACCGATTTTCACAGAGTCTGCCAAAGGCAGAAGGAAGATGAGAAAACTGCTCTATTACAGCATCAACAGGGCGCGGGAAAGCATTTATCTGACAACGGCTTACTTTACTCCAAGCATAAGGATGCTCTATCTGCTCGAAGATGCAGTGTCAAGAGGCGTAAAAGTAAGGATGCTTTTACCCGGCAGATCGGATGTTATTTCAGCTCATTATGCGGGCAGGGCTTTTTTCGCAAAACTCTTAAAGAGCGGCGTTGAAATATTTAACTACCGTGGTGAAATACTCCATGCAAAGACTGCTATCTTTGACTGCAACTGGAGCGTCATCGGCTCCGCGAATCTGGATTTCCAGTCTCTCAGAAGGAACGACGAAGGGAATGTCGGTATTATTGATGAAGATTTTGGCAGGCAAATGGCGGAAGTCTTTTATGAGGATTTAAAGCAGTCGGAGCAAATAATTCTCGAAAAGTGGAAACAGAGGTCTCTATGGGAGAAGATAAAGGAAAGTTTTTTTGTGGTATTCAGAATGAGGTTGTGACCCGCTTATTTAAAGGTAATTCACCGCCGAAGGCTCATGAGGGTTTAGGTAAAAGGATCTTTGGTTTGTCTCTTTTGGCATTTACGATGCAGAAGAATCCGAAAGGTTCATTATATGGATTTTTCAACTGATGAACTATACCGGGTCCGATATATAATGTGTCGAGAAAATTTATGATATGCTTTTTCTTCCCTGTGACGCAAATCCCTTTACCCCTTATGCCAATAACCACATGCTCGTGTTTATGCATTTCAAGACTGCTGCGACCTCCGGATGCAATTTCAAAATATCGCACATGGAATTTTACCGATTCACCGCGGTTACCGATCAACGTCTGCCTTGCAATATCGGCCCAGTCCGTACCGGATGGTTTGTAATGTTCGGTTTTAATCCCTTTCCATGTAAAGTTGCTTTTATATTTGTAATATCTGCTTTTGTTTTGTGTTTCGGTTTCAGTCTTTTTATTGGAAACAAAGTCGCAATAAAGATACTCTTTTTTCATATTATTTCCCTTATTTACCTAAATCAGTTGCAAAAAACCATTGCAAACAGCAGGGCTGATGCGATGAAAAGGTCTTGTAGCGACACATTAATGTACTTTCATAATGAGAACCGGCCTTTTTCTGAAAGTCACCACAGGTTAGCTCTGCATTTATGTGATTGAAATATAATCCTTTGTCGCATTATAAGACTTTTCATCGTGTCTGCCCTGCTGTTTATGTAACGTTTAGGTAAAAAAAGCCCTCCCCGAAGGGAGGGCGAGAGAGTTAGCAGTGCTTTATATCTTGCAATTATAAAGCAACCTGCAGGGTGAGCTGAATTCTTTTGTCGTCTTTTTTGTCTGACTGCTTGTAATTCACAGTATCATAATCAAGCAGGACCATGTTCTTGTGCGGCTTGTCAAGGTAATATGCCAGGCCCGCGATGTACCTGTTGTTCTCGTCATCCTTAGTGTTTTTATCAGGGTCGAAATGATCGTATCTGCCGATTACGCTGAATTTGTTTATGGAGTCTTTGATCATGTTATAGAGTTTCAGTTCGGTAAAGAAAGAATAACCTTTTTTCTCGGTCTCATTGGCTCCGCTCTGCTGTCCCTTACCCCAGTAATACTGACCGGTGAGAACAACAGGTTCGGATTCAAAGCTACCGAACGCAAGATTGGTTTTCCAGTCCGGTTCAGCATCCGTGTTCCCCTTGCCGCTTGTCCCAAAGTAGGTTAACTGGAGTCCGGGTACGATATCAGGTAAGGGTCTGACTGTCAGCCTGCCCTCGATAACCTTGTTCTTGTTCTTTTCGCTCGTAGAATATCCGCCGCCATTATATACACCAACCTGCATGCTTCCGTAACGGCCTGCATAATGGCTGTTTACGTTTTTCTTATACTCGTCGGGCATTTCTCCGGCTAGGAGAGTTGTGAAGGTCGCGCCGAAATCCGCCGAATTAAAGATACCGTTTCTCTCGATAAACATTGTGTCCTGGAGGCGGTAGAAATTAAGGTTCTCCTCGAAGTCAAGCCATGGCATATGAACCATACCTACTTCGATATTGGGCTTGGTCAGAAATGCCATGTCAGGAAGTTTGAATTTTCCGTACAGGTACTTGAGTCTCACCTGAACGGAATCCGACAGACTGCTGTCTTTAATAGACGCCTGTGTCACATCAAGCGTAATGTGACCCTCAAACCACGGCATAAATTCCTTTGTAACCCTGAAATAGCCTCTTTTGACGGCGAATTTATTCCGCTCCTCACCGTCACCGGCAGTTCCACCGGCATCCTTACCTTCTCCGTTCATATAAGAGAGATACCAGAGCAGTCCGAATTTAATACTCTTCAATTCTTTGACTACCTTGTCAATGTCCTTCTGATCAACGCCCTTTTCCTCTTCTGCCGATGCAATGGAAGCCCCTGCCATTAACAGCAAACAGAGCAAACTGACGACCAACAACAAAAACCTTTTTTTCATCCTTCTTCCTCCTTTTTCCTTTTTCATTTATCCGTGTAACAAGCAGATGATTCCAATCCCAGATTTTTCGACCTGCTACGCATGAATTAGAATAATTTAATATTTGAATGTTACAGGAATATTAAGGAAAGATTAATTTTGTGTTAACTCAAATTCTCTTGCAGGTTAATTGCATTTTTCGGGTTAAGCTACGGGTAAGATGAGGCGTATTTTTGTGCCTGTGCCTTCACTGCTTTGGATCTCCATGTCCCAGCCATGCGCCTTTACAAGGTGTTTGACTATAGCCAGTCCGAGACCGGTCCCCCCGAGATCTCTTGAACGTGCCCTGTCAACACGGTAAAACCGCTCGCCGAGACGGGAGAGATGTTTCTTTGGAATACCGATTCCGGTATCTTCTACTATAATTTCAACCAAGGATGAATCTGAAGTTTCCTTTTCATTTTGAATTTTGAATTTTGAATTTTGCATTCTTATTGTTACTCCTCCCTTGTCCGTATACTTTATCCCGTTGTCTACAAGGTTGATTAGTATCTGTATCAGACGGCCTCTGTCTGCGTTTATCCGTATGACCTCGGGAGATATCTCTTTTTTGAGATAGAGACCCTTCGCGTCGCCCTTGTCTTTCAGGGTTGCAAAAACAGTCTCCGTCACTTCGTCGGGATTGACATCCGTCTTTTCAATCGTTATATCTCCAAGCTCTATCCTTGAGAGGGTGAGAAGATCATTGACAAGGGAGTTCAGGCGCTCACTGTTGCTTTTAATTGTCTCAAGGAATTTGAAGGCGCTCTCCCTGTCATCGAGGGCGCCTTCAAGGAGCGTTTCCGCAAAACCTTTTATTGCCGTGATGGGGGTCTTTATCTCGTGGGAGACATTTGCAACGAAATCTTTTCTTACCTCTTCAAGTTTTTTCAGTCTGGTGATATCATGAAACGTCAACACAACGCCGGATAATTCTTCGATTGTTTTAGGAGAAGAGAAGGGTGAAGCGGTGACCATCAGGTGAAGCTCCCTCGGATGGGCGATCTCTATTTCACGGGATATTTTATGACCGCCTTCGACGACCATATCTATCAACTCCATAAGCTCGGCCTTCCGGAATGCCTCCATTAATGTTTTGCCGTCTATGCCCGATGATATGCCGAACAGTTTTGAAACGGCGTCATTACTCAGTATAATCCTGCCCTTTGTATCGGTCAGTATCAGGCCGTCCGACATATTTTGTATAATCGCCGCTATCTTCCATTTTTCTTCTTCACTCTGAATTAACTTTGCATTCAGTTCATCCGCCATATCGATGATATTTTTGCCGAGCTGGCCGAGTTCATCATTGTTTTTCAGAAACAATCTTTTTTTCAAATTCCCTTCCGCCACTTCTTTTGAAAATTCCGCGATCTCCTCGATAGATTTTGTGACCTTCCTTGTCTGGAAAAGTCCTGTAAGAAGCGCTATAAAAAGTATGGAAAGAGAAGCGATAATCACCCTCATCCTGATCTCATTGACAGCCTGTTCAACCTCGTAGAGGGGCATTGACAGCCTCAGGAATCTTTTCGGTTCCGTATCGGTTGATACGGCAAGATAAAACTGATTCCTCCTGAGCGTGCTGCTGAACCTCATGGAACTTCCGACGCCGCTTATATCGGCTTCCTTAATCTCCGGCCTGTTTGCATGGTTCTCCATGATATTAGCCGGCTCGTCGGAGTCTCCCAGGACTTTTCCTGAATCATCAATAACCGTTACCCTTGCTCCGGTCCGGTCCTTGAATTGTTTGCAAAAAGCATCAAGGCTGTCTGAAAAAGAAAGAGGTATCTGGTCCGCAATAAGGCGGGCCTGTATACCGAGGCTTTTCTTGAGGTTTGTAATATAGCTGTCCTTAACTTCGCGTGATAGATAAAGTTCAAGGGAAAGAAGCAGCAGAGGAGCGATAATAATATAAATCAGCAGGATTCTTCTGAACAGGACGCGTTTCATCGAGTGAACGTTTCAACCCTTTTTAACGGCAAGGACAGATATGCCGGAAAGCCTTGTAGTTCTCCCCAGCGAATCCGCCTGAGTGCGGACAACACCTTAACTCGTATAAGCAGGTCGGCAAGCCTCTTGCCATAATTAAAAACCACAAGATTTGCAGTCATGTGTATCGCAAATATAATCTTGTTGCATTACAAGGATTTTCGGCATGTCTGCCCTTGCTGTACTATTTCCCATCGAAGAAATAGCCTATCCCGCGCAGGGTTTTTATATATACCGGTTTCGCCGGATCTTCTTCTATACTTGAACGCAGTCTTCTGATGTGTACGTCGACGGTCCTCGGCTCGACAAAAGCCTCATCGCGCCATACCGCGTCAAGGAGCTGATCTCTGCTGAATACCCTGCCTTTTCTTTCGGCAAGAAAAAGGAGCAGTTTGAACTCTGTTGCGCTCAGTTTGACGGACTTTCCTTTGACTGCAACGGTATATCTTTCCGAGTCTATATCGAGGTCTCCTGTTTTCATTATCTTGACGGATGCGGGTTGCTCTGCGGATCTCCTCAGTACCGCCTTGACACGCGCTATAAGCTCTCTCGGACTGAAGGGCTTTGTCATATAATCGTCCGCCCCCATCTCAAGACCGATTATCCTGTCTACTTCCTCTCCCTTTGCAGTAAGCATGATAATCGGCAGCCTTGCAGTCTTTGGATCGTTTCTTATGATGCGGCAGATCTCCATCCCCTGAACGCCGGGCAGCATAAGGTCAAGAATAACCAGGTCGTATTTCCCTTTCCTGATTTTGGCGAGCGCTTGTTCCCCGTCCGAGGCTGAATCTACAAGAAACCCTTCCTTCTTCAGATTATATGAAATCAGATCTGCAATATCAGCTTCGTCGTCAATGACAAGGACATGCTTTGAAATTTCCACATAATATTTATAGCATTTTTTGAGTTGTTGTGCAAGAAACCGACCTCTCCGTCTGATGCAAATAGTATGCGCATTAATGATACAATATGAACGTTAGCCTGAAAACAACGGATGTCCAAAATAAATATGTTTAACTTGATAAAAAAATCGTCATTCTCGCGAAGGCGGGTCACCTCAGCGACTCGCCGAGGCGAGAATCCAGTGTTTTCAATGCATTCTGGATCCCACGGTCAAGCCGGAGGATGACAAATCCTGAGTTTATACACGGATACTATATAAGTACACTATCGTATCGAAAAATAAATTTATTTTAGCCATCTGCAGTTTCTCTTGCAGGTTAATTGCATTTTTTGGGTTACGGGCCGAACGGATAAGAAAGGGAATCCTCAGGCAGCTTTTCTCCTTCTTTTTATGAAGAATTTTATGATTACATAAGCAATGCCGGCAAATAGAATTCCAAGGACGATACTCCCCACAATGATCGGCCATAAATAATGCGAGAGTAAATTGACGTCTCGTGAAAATTTAATTTCAAGAAAATGTCCTCTGAGTATGAGATTCCCTGCCTCGGCGCAGATAAAGAGCTGAAAAGGGTAAGTAATGGGATTGGATACCTGGGTGCCGAGCAACACTATCAGCGGACTGAGCCGCAGAAGAGAAGCAAGCCCTAAAGCTATAATGGTGTGAGTGCCGAAGACCGGCACAAAAGCAACGAGTATTCCCACCGCCATCCCGACTGCAATCTCATGGGGAGTCAGCCCTTTTTTGGTGAGGCTGATGATATAGTTTTTTAATTTCGCGAAATATCTCATAGTTAATAATACCCAAATCCGGTAATAATTAGCCTGATCAGCTTGTCAATGGATATTTCAAGTCATAATAAAGATAAACAGCCGGCGGGGATTTTCAGGCGCCGCAAAAACTCTTTCACTAAAAACTCTTTCACTCAAAAATCACATAGCTTTTTGCCTTTTCAAACCTTTTACCCTTCAATCCGACGTCTTCAGGCCGGGCTATTTTTTTCTCGCGGCGTATTTTGAGTATCTTGCCGACCGTTTCAGGCCCGAGTCCCGGCACCCTGAGCAGGGCCTCCCTGTCGGATGTGTTGAGCCTGACGGGGTAGAATTCAGGATGTATGTCAGCCCAAACTTCTTTGGGGTCCTTGTCCATGCTCAGGCTGCCCGATTCATTAAAAAGGATGTCCTCCCTTTTAAAACCGTATTTGCGGTTAAGAAAATCGACCTGATAGAGACGATGCTCCCGCAGAAAAGTCTTTTCGTTATTTGTGAGAAACAGTCTTTCGCCGGGGATGTCCGGATCGCCGAGACCTTTCTGGTATGCCGAAAAATAAACCCGCTTGAAATTAATCCGGTCGTACAGCCCGAACATGGAATCGACGATCTCCGCGTCGGTTTCATCCGAAGCCCCGACAATGAATTGAGTGGTGCATTTGACTCTCGAAAACCTCATGCCCTTCTCAGTGAGCCTGCCCATCAATTTTAACGGATGAAGGATGTCTCTATCGTAGTCCTTTTTATTTGAAAGGACCGCGAAGTGTTTTTTGCCCGGCGTTTCGATATTAAGCGACGCTGCAGATGCAAGAGAGAGGGCGTCTTCAATTGCCGCATCGGATGCTCCCGGGATAATCTTCAAATGAATGTACCCCCTGAAACCGTATTTGTATCTGAGAAGCCGTGCAGCGGTATTGATTTTATCCATAGTATAATCCGCATCCCTGATTACGGCGGAACTCAGGAACAGGCCGGATACCCTTCCCCTTCTCTGATACTCCATGAACATGCGGGCAACCTCTTCAGGTTGGAGCGTACAGCGACGGACATTCGTTTCAGAGCGGAGAGGGCAGTACTTGCAGTCGTTGGCGCATGCATTGGAAAGAAGGGTTTTCAAAAGGACGGAATATCCGCCCTGAGGCAGAACAACCGGGTAAAGCCATTTGCCTTCCGATCCTCTCCTGCGGTGCTCATTCTTGCCGGTGCCGCACGCGCAGGCCAGATCATACTGTGAATCTTCGGACAGCACTTTCAGTTTTTCGATAGTATCCATAGAAACCCTTTAGCAATTATATCACAGCGTCGTCCGACTTATGAATGAGAAGAAAGCAGGCTTAGTTCGCGCTTAACCCGGAACCTACAGATGTCTGAAATAAATTTATTTAACTCGATAAATTTATTTAAAAAGATAGTTCATGGTAATTGCATAAAGATATTTTGGTAAAACATCCATATAAGTACACTATAGTATCGAAAAATAAATTTATTTCAGACATCCGCAGGTTCTCCGACGGTTTAATTGCATTTTTCGGATAAGCCTTTTAGAATGCGATTTTAATGAAGCAATCCCTTTATGATTCCGCAGATAATTGCCTGGAGCCGCGTTAAATGCCTGAGAGAATATGATAGAATAAATCAATCGTGAAAACCCTTCTTACGCAGAAAAATTGATATTATGACGATTTTTGAATGTCTTTATCTTGCCGGCTATTCAATAAAAAAGCGATATAAACTCAATAACCAAAAAAAACTGCCGTGCAAGGTTATCAGCATCGGCAACATAACACTGGGAGGCACCGGCAAGACCCCTGCTGTAATAGCCCTGGCCCAAAAAGCTCACGGTACCGGATTTCGGCCCTGTATTCTGACGAGGGGATATAGGGGTACCGCAAAAGGTCCCTGTTTTGTCGGCATTGGAGACGGCCCTTTATTAGATGAAAAACGGGCCGGCGACGAAGCCTACCTAATGGCATTGAAGCTGAAGGGAATTCCCGTAATAAAAGGAAAAGACCGGTATGAAGCGGGTATTTTTGCCCTTAATAATTTGCCTGCGGATTCCCGTCCTGATCTATTCATCCTCGATGACGGTTTTCAGCACTGGGGGCTTTGCAGGGACAATGATATCCTTTTGATAGACGGCACAAATCCCTTTGGCAACGGGAAACTGTTTCCCGTCGGCTCATTGAGAGAGCCGGTAAGCGGGATAAGCAGGGCTGATATGATCGTAATCACAAAAACGGAAGGAAGCCGGAATTTAAAAACAGACGGCGTCCTGGAAGAAATAAGGAAATACAACAAAAAAGCGCCGGTGTTTTTTGCGGTGCACAAGCCGTCGCGATTCATAGCCGTAAACGGGGAATCCTTTCCTCTTGAATGGGCAAAGGGCAAAGTCTTTTTTGGTTTTTGCGGCATAGGCAATCCCCGGTCTTTTCAACATACACTGGCGTCTGCCGGTGCGGAATTGACGGGATTGAGGACCCTCAGGGACCATTATCGCTACAGTCAAAAGGACATAAAAACGATAGTTGACGAGGCCGGAGAACGCAATGCCGGATGGATTGTTACGACTGAAAAAGATATAATGAGATTAAAAGGATTCGTTTTGCCGGAGAATCTGGCGTCTCTGGAGATAGAATTTGATGTAGAAGAAAAATTTTATCATAAAGTTTTTACGGAAATACAAAACAAAAAAGATTAAGGATTTTTTATTTTTCATCGAATATCGGAGGGGTTTATGGTCAGGTATATCAATGTGAGGAGCAAATCACGAAACGAATTTATTGACATTACCGAGATGGTCCAGGAGGTGGTAAAAGAGGCCGGTATAACAAAAGGGATGTGCTATTTGTATGTGCCGCATACTACTGCCGGGATTACGATAAATGAAGGGGCCGACCCGAGCGTGCAGCGGGATATTGTCAATGCGCTGAGCAGGCTTGTCCCTCATGAAATGAACTATTTCCATCGCGAGGGCAATGCAGACGCCCATATAAAAACCACCCTTGTCGGCTCGTCGTTGAATGTAATTGTCGAAGAGGGCAAATTGCTCCTCGGTACTTGGCAGTCGGTCTTTTTCTGCGAATTTGACGGCCCAAGGCACAGGAGGATAGCGATTAAATTCATTTAATGTCTGATAAGATTTCCGATGAATATAAATCCCTCCGGGACGAGATAAAAAGGCTCAGGAAATCGCTTTCGGAACTCACCCCTCCACTCGAGATATTGCTGAAACGCCGGGGGTTTAAAATCTATAAGAAAGAACCATCCGACGATCTGCTGCTGCCGGGAAGCGAATACATCGCAAGCTATTACGAAATGATGAAGAAATATTCCTTCCGTCTTTTTCTCCGCGAGGTTATCAAGCACCAGACGTTTTTCAGGCTCGAAAACGTTACGCGCTATGCGACGTCGGAGGTGACGGCGGCTTATGTTGAATATGCAAAGAGCATAGGCATTATTGGGGATGTGCCCGGAGGTTTCAGGCTTGTTCCCGGTCCGATCAAGAGTTTCGGGGAAACCCTTGAGTGGTTTACGGCGGAAATATTCAAACAGGAACTTGCAACAGAGCCGTGTGGGGGATACGTTCTAAGCGTCCCGGGGTCGGAGGCGACTATGATCTTATAGCAAAAGTGGAAGGCTCTATCCTATATATGGAAATAAAATCCTCTCCACCCAAGCAGATATATCAGAAGGAGATTTCAACTTTTCTTGACCGCGTTATAGATCTTCACCCGGAAATAAGCATATTTTTTGTGGACACGGAACTTAGAATGAAGGACAAAATCGTGCTTATGTTCGGGGAAGAACTTAAAAAAAGACATACGGACCCTCCTGAAATCATGAGGATGGAAAAAGAACTCTTTCAGATATGGGACAAGATATTTATAATAAATGCTAAGGACGGTATTTCAGCAAATATAGAAAAGGTATTATGCCGGTATTTCAGGAGGGACAAATGAGTACAACATTGATATGTGCAATATGCGCGTGGAGAGCAACCTGTCAGAAGAAATTTTCCGTTTCAGGCAAGGATGTACGCTGTGCCGAATTTGTAAAAGACGTCATGATAAAAGAAGAGCCGGCGGAAGAGAAAGAGGGAAAAGAGAAGGAATAAAAGCGGACTAAAATTCAAAGGAGTTCCCTGCTTGCAGACATATGTTTCTTTTAGCACAACGCCTGTGATATATTTCTTGCATGATCAGTGATCTTAGATTGCATGGAAGCCTGGGGCCGATAGAGTTCTTTGCCCTGGTGGGGGGCTCAGGCGCTTATAATACCTATTTCCATGAAGAAGGCCCTTGGGGGATCAGATTTTTTTCAAGGGGCAACGAGTTTACCATAACCGAGCAGGGTATCCATTATAAAGGCACGGGCGGAAATTTCTGCGAATACATGTTCGGGGTGGAAAAGCCTTTCAAGGATTTAATCAAAAAGTCGGTCGCCAACAGGCTTATTATGTTCGGCGCCTTCCTCGACGAAAAGGAAAAGGTAACCTTTACGAATAATACCGAGGGCAGAGAGTCTTTTTATCGTCTCTTCCTTCAGGGACATGCGGTAAAGAATTATTATTTCTTCATTTCTTCGGATTTTCAGGAAGACTGCACCAAGAGGCAAAGGCATATTTTAAAAGGGGTCGGCAAGTTCCTTAAGCGGACACATCTTCTCGCGGAAGACCAGGATACCGAACTCCTTGACGGGTTTCTTTCAGAATTAAAAGAAAAAAATTCCACTGTTTTTATCTTTAAACTTGTGCATACCGGCAATAAAAAATTTTATAAAGGGCTGAAAGAGTTTTATTCCAAAGACCGTTTGCTGAGCATGAATGAAGAGCTCTATCTCGAGGATATCGTTGCCAGATATGATATAGACCGCTACCAGCTTGAGAGGATGAGGATAGATATCATGTCCCGGCATATCGACAACAAAAGCGTTGTCGATGAATACCGGGACATCCTTCTCGGAGGGATACTTAAGGATACGATGCAGCACTCGGAGTATGCCCGCCTTAACCGGCTGCGTACCCTCGGTATCAGAAACAACATACCCGACGTCCTTTTCGAGACGCTTGATGAACTGCTCCTGAAAGGCAGAAAGATACAGGAGATCGAAGAGCCGGAGCATCTTAGAGAGACAAGGGTGATTCTCCAGAGCCTGTTTTTCAAGGACCCGTCCCTGAAGAGGCATATTATCAATAACGAAGATATTATAAGGCTGGTAAAGGCAAAAAATGCCGCGGAGCTAAAGGGTGATAAAGGTTTTGAACAGATACTTCTTGATACGGTCCGGACCTGCGATGAGATTGTACGTGAAACGAATGATTTCAGTTACTTCGAGGAATTTACGTCAATAGCAACATATTTTGACAGATATGACAATGTCGCAGCTTTGTTAAGTAAAACGGCATTCCTTGAGAATGTCGAGTTTACCGAGGATTCTCTGCGAAGCCTTATCGGGAATAAAAAGGAGTTTGACGAACTGGACGCAGGGCTTTTTGATGATATTTTCATCAGGACGCTCCTGAACAACAAATATATCAGCGCTTATGGCAGAAAAAGGGTCAGGCCATATCCAGGGGGATTAAAAAGATTTCCGTAGGAGATGCGTCATTGCGGGAGGTTATTAAAGGGTTAAGGATAATAACCGAAGAAGAAAAGCTTTACCGCAAGGTGCATAGGGCACTGAAAGAGCGTATGCGCAGCTTCTTCCCCGGCCTTGATACAAAAAGAGGGCGTGACAAGATACGGGAGGATATTGCGCGCGAGATTTCCGAAAAAGGGTTTGCCGGCGAGGTGACAAAGAGATTATTTGAAAAGGTTTTCCTTGATCTCAGAAAAGAGTCTTTCTATCTGAACCACCTTTTGCCGCTAATCATACAGAATAAAGATGTTCTATTAAGGGAAGATTTCCTGAATAACAGCGGCCTTGACAGGTTTTATATCGAAACTCTGGAAAAGGAATATTTTGAGCAAAGAAAGCTGGATCCGTCTTTGCTTGAACATCTGCTTGTTGGAGGCGGCGAGCGGATTTGAACCGCTGCATAAAGGTTTTGCAGACCTCTCCCTTGCCACTTGGGTACGCCGCCTTATAGTTCCGGTCAATTAGTCTTGCGCTTGGGGAAAAGAGACCTTTAACCGTCAATTCTTAACTTTTAGCTTTTTTAAAATGGAGCGGGAAACGGGACTCGAACCCGCGACCCCAACCTTGGCAAGGTTGTGCTCTACCAACTGAGCTATTCCCGCATTCTCGAATCAGATATGAAAAACCAAGAGATTCTCCGGGGAATCTCTCAATGTAAAGCCCTTAACTTATATGTAAGCAATAAGCTATAATGAACGTTACTATAAAAATAGTAAACGGAAAGGGCACTTTTTGTCAACATGTTATATCCTGATTTAGAAACTTTTAAAGCTCTTTCGTCTCAGGGCAACCTCATCCCGGTCTACAGAGAGATACTTGCCGATACGGAAACTCCGGTGTCGGCAACCCTGAAACTTGGGGGTTCACCGGCTTTCCTGCTTGAAAGTATGGTAGGCGGGGAGAAATGGGCGCGGTATTCCTTCCTCGGCTCAAAGCCGTCAAGAATTATTAAAGGACGGGGGAACAGGATCGAGATAAAGGACAAACAAACAGGGACACGGCGGTTCAAGGCAGACAACCCCATGGATGTTGTTAAAAAAGAACTTGCCGCATATAAACCGGTAAATGTGAGGGGGCTGCCGAGATTCTTCGGCGGGTTGGTCGGATATATCGGGTACGATATGGTCAGATTCTTTGAAGAGCTCCCGGACAATAAAAAACAGGGTCTGAAAATGCCCGACCTTTTTCTCATGGTCACGGATACGGTTATTATCTTTGACAACCTGAAAGGCAAGATAAAAGTCGTCTCCAATGCCCATATCAACGGCAAGTCTCCCGAGGAGGCATACCGGGAAGCAGAGGAGAAAATAGATAGTATTATCGGGAAGCTGCGGAGGTCAAAAGGCAGGACCAGAAAGGCAAATCCCCTTCTGCCTTCTCTTACCGAAGAGAGGCGGGAAGGCGGGTATTCGTCCTCATTTACGTCAAGAGAGGCTTTTGAAGACGCGGTAACAAAAAGCAAGGAATACATTCTATCGGGAGATGTGGTCCAGGTTGTCCTTTCTCAGAGGTTCGACCGTGAATTTGCCCTTGATCCTTTCAATGTATACAGGGCTCTGCGTATTATCAACCCCTCTCCTTACATGTATTATATCGACACGGGGGACGCAAAACTCGTCGGTTCATCCCCTGAAATTCTGGTAAGGCTTGAAGGTAAAAAGATCATCCTGAGACCTATTGCCGGGACGCGGAGAAGGGGTGAAACGGAAGAGGAAGACAAACTCCTTGAAGAGGAACTGCGGAAAGACCCCAAGGAAAGGGCGGAACATATTATGCTCGTTGACCTCGGCAGAAACGATGTGGGGCGGGTTGCAGAGATCGGCTCTGTGAAGGTTACGGAGCTGATGTCCGTTGAGCAGTACAGCCATGTTATGCATCTTGTTTCAAACGTAGAAGGCGTTCTCAGAGACGGCCTTGACGCCTTCGATGTGCTTGAAGCCTGTTTCCCGGCAGGCACCGTCACCGGGGCTCCCAAGGTCAGGGCCATGGAGATCATTGAAGAGCTTGAGCCCGTGAAAAGAGGACCCTATGCCGGTGCAGTAGGCTATATCAGCTATTCAGGCAATATGGATACCTGCATAACGATCAGGACCCTTATCATAAAGGGGAATAAGGTCTATGTGCAGGCAGGCGCAGGGATTGTCGCCGACTCGGTCCCGGAAAAAGAATATGAAGAGACGGTCAACAAGGCTATGGGCATGATGAAGGCCGTTGATATGGCGGAAACGCAATTACAATAATGGTGAGTTTATGTTATTAATGATCGATAATTATGATTCTTTTACCTATAACCTTGTCCAGTACCTTGGAGAGCTTGGCGCGGATATCAGGGTATTCAGGAACAATAAGATTACCGTTCAGGAGATAGAAAAATTAAATCCCGAGAGTATTGTGATCTCGCCGGGCCCATGTACGCCGAAAGAAGCCGGCGTTTCCATAGAGGTGATCAAACATTTTGCGGGGAAGACGCCGGTCCTCGGTGTCTGTCTTGGTCATCAATCCATAGGAGCCGCCTTTGGCGGTAATATAATACGGGCGCCGAGGCTTATGCACGGCAAAACATCCCTTATATACCATGACGGAGAAACCGTCTATAAAGGACTTCCCAATCCCTTTGAGGCAACGAGATATCATTCGCTGTTGATAGAAAGAGAAACCCTTCCCGACTGTCTTTATATTACCGCATGGACGGACGCAGGAGAAATTATGGGGGTAAGGCATAAAGAATATATTATCGAAGGCGTTCAATTTCATCCCGAGTCGATACTTACTGCCGTCGGCAAAGACCTGTTGAAAAATTTTCTGAAGTTATGATTAAAGAAGCGATAAACCTGCTGGTCAATAATATAAGCCTTACAGAGCCTGAGATGGCTTTATGTATGAGCGACATTATGGAGGGCAAAGCCACGGATTCCCAGATCGGGGCGGTCTTAACGGCATTGAGGATTAAAGGCGAGACCGTTGAGGAAATAACAGGCGCGGCAAGGATGATGAGGAAAATGGCGACGACCATCAAGGCGCCTGAGGGAGTGCTTGACACCTGCGGCACCGGAGGAGACATGTCGCACACCTTCAATATCTCGACAACAACCGCCTTTGTGGTTGCAGGAGCAGGTACGCCGGTTGCAAAGCACGGCAACCGTTCCGTATCAAGCCAATCCGGCAGCGCCGATGTGCTCGAGGCTCTCGGTGTAAAAATAGACCTGCAGCCTGACAGGGTCGAGAAATGTCTTTTCGAGACGGGCTTCGGCTTCCTGTTTGCGCCCTTGTTTCATCCGGCAATGAAATATGCAATAGGTCCGCGCAGGGATATGGGGATCAGGACGATATTCAATATCCTTGGACCGATAACAAACCCTGCCGGCGCCAAGAGACAGATACTCGGCGTATTTGCAGGAAAGCTCACCGATACTCTTGCACAGGTATTGGGAAACCTTGGGGCTGTTGACGCCATAGTCGTCCATGGAGAAGACGGGCTTGACGAGGTCAGTTTGTCGGGCAAGACAAAGGTGGCAAGATTCAGAGATGGAAAAGTGGAAAACTTTCACATACAGCCGGAAGATTTCGGAATATGGAGAAGTGATATCGACTCAATACGGGGTGGAAATAAGGAAGAAAACGCTGCAATAACGCTATCTGTTCTCCACGGGGAAAAAGGTCCGAAAAGAGATATCATCCTCATGAATTCAGCCGTTGCTCTGATAGCTGCAGGAAAATCAACGGACTTTAAGACGGCATTCAGTATGGCAGCCGCTTCAATAGACTCGGGCATGGCATTAAAGAAACTTGAAGAGGTCAAGAAGGTCAGCAATTCACTTTAACCCAAAAACTGCTGATGTCTAAAATAAATTTATTTAACTCGATGATTTTATATAAAAAGATAGTTTATGGTAATTGCATAAAAATATTTTGGTAACACATCTACATAAGTACATTATTGTATCGAAAAATAAATTTATTTTACACATCAGCAGTTTCTCTGACAGGTTAATTGCACTTTTCGGATTAACTTCAGGACTGTTAGATTGTAAATATTTTGTAAAGAGGAGGGTTTTTGGCTGTTAAGGTAGGAGTTATCGGCGTTGGGTATCTCGGTCAGCATCATGCGCGTATTTATTCGGAGCTTGAAGAGACGGAGCTTGTTGCCGTCGTTGATATCGACAGGGAAAAGGCAGACGCGCTGGCCGTGAAATATAACTGCGAAGCCTTCGATGATTACAGGGAAATCTTTCATAAAGTAGACGCACTGAGCATTGTAACGCCGACAACATTTCATTATTCAATAGCTCTTGACTGCCTCCGGGAGGGCAAAGACATCCTCATAGAAAAGCCCGTTACTGTGACTATTGAAGAAGCCGATGATCTGATCAAAGAATCAAAGCATAGGGACCTTATAATTCAGGTCGGCCATCTTGAAAGATATAACCCTGCAATTCTTGCGGCTTCCGATCTTTTCAACACACCGGTATTTATGGAGTCCGAAAGGCTTTCACCCTTTCTCGGAAGGGCAACCGACGTTGATGTGACCCTTGATCTCATGATTCACGATATAGATATTATGCTGAGCCTCATTGCCAAGCCGGTAAAGACCGTCAGGGCGGTCGGAGGCAAAGTCCTCACGGACAAGATTGATGTAGCCAAGGCATGGCTTGAGTTTGAGGGCGGCTGCGCAGCCCTGGCCACCGTGAGCAGGATGTCTCCCGAGAAACACCGGACGTTAAAGGTTTTTCAAAAGGATTCTTTCATATCCATTGATTATCAGAATTCAGAGATAAAGCGTTTTTTCAGGACAGGCGGAGATATATCCTCGGAAGTAATAAAACCTGAAAAAAAGGAGCCCTTAAAAGAAGAATTGAAAGACTTCATCCGATGTGTCAGAGAGAGGACAAGTCCAAAAGTAT